>CAIMLY010000131.1 GCA_903842425.1 uncultured Alphaproteobacteria bacterium
GCACCCACGCCCTCTTCCAGGACGAGGTCCACTTTTCGGGTCTCGCCCTGGCGGTCATCGACGAACAGCACCGCTTCGGCGTGGGCGAGCGGCAGCGTCTGCTCGACAAGGGCGACGGCGTCCACCTGCTGTCCATGTCGGCGACCCCCATTCCCCGGACCCTCGAGCTCGCGGCCTATGGCGATCTCGACGTCAGCCGGATCGTCGGCAAGCCTCCCGGCCGCACTCCCGTGGCGACCCGCGCCGCGCCCATGACCCGCGTGGCCGAGGTCGAGGACCGCCTTGTGGCCGCCGTCATGGGCGGCGCCCAGGCGTTCTGGATCTGCCCCCTGGTCAGCGAGTCCGAACTTGTCGACCTGAAAGCCGCCGAGCAGAGGGCCCAGGACCTCCAGGCCCGCCTCGGCTCACAGGTGGGCCTTGTCCATGGCAAGCTCGCCCCGGCCGAGAAGGATGCGGTCATGGCCGACTTCGCCTCAGGCCGCGTGAAGGTCCTGGTGGCGACCACCGTCGTGGAAGTCGGGGTCAACGTCCCCAACGCCACCATCATGGTGATCGAGCAGGCGGAGCGGTTCGGGCTCGCCCAGCTGCACCAGCTGAGGGGGCGGGTCGGTCGCGGCCGGGCCGAGAGCGCCTGCGTCCTGCTCTACGACCCGCCGCTCTCCGAAGCGGCCCAGAAGCGGCTGGATATCCTGCGCCGTTCCGATGACGGCTTCGCCATCGCCGAGACCGACCTGGAGCTGCGTGGGGGCGGCGACGCCCTGGGCCTGAGGCAGTCGGGCTTCCCCGACTACGTCTTCGTCGATCCCTTCGTGCACAGGGACCTGATCCTGGCGGCGGGAGACGACGCCCGGCTTGTCCTGGCGCGGGACCCAGAGTTCAGGAGCCCCCGGGGGCAGGCCCTGACTGTCCTTCAGTCCCTGTTCGACTGGCGTCCGGAGTCGGGGATGAAGGGCGCCTGAGGGCGTTGAAGGCGGCGACCCGGGTGCGCGCGTCCGCCTCGATATCGGCGTAGAAGAGGTTGAATCCCGGGGTCCGGAGACGGTCCTCCCACGACCCGGAAGGCCTCAGCATCCGCGCTTCCGGCCTTGAGACCCGCAGAAGCCCGTCGACGCAGGCCGCGCCGACCTGTCGGGTGACGAAGGGGGGGCGAGCGCCCCACTCCAGCCCTGTGGCGTTGGTGGCGCCCCTGGCCAGCCGGGCGGCGGCCGCCACGGTGGTGGTCGCCCTGAGGAGCGGGTTGTAGCAAAGCGGGCGGCGCTTCCCGAGGTTGACGAGGTCCGCCCCTGACCAGACCAGGGATCGGTCCTGGAGGTCCCGGGCCCGGTTCGTCTCGTCCACATAGGCCCAGGCCCAGGCGGCCAGGCACCCGGTCTCTTCCGGGGTCCGGCAGGGTGGAAGGGGGGGCGCATCCCCGGGGACAACGGTGTCGATCAGCCAGGCGCCGGCGAGACGGGCGCGGACCGCCGGGGCCGAGCCCACCTCGGAGAGCAGCCGGGCGGCAAGGGCGCCGCCCTGCTCGACGCCGACCACGAGGATCGGCCGGTCCGGACCCGACCGCGCCAGGAAGTTCAGGAAGGCCGCCTCGGCATCCTCGTAGGCGAACCGGCGCGCCTCCCGGGCGTCCTCGCGAAGGGTCGTGAACGAGTAGAGGCCCGCCTGCCTGTAGCGGGGGGCGAACACCCGTCCGGCGCCGGCGAAGGGGCCGGCATGGTTGGGGGCCATGACCCTTCGGAACACTTCTTCCGAGCCAGGGTCGTCGATGGGCCCGTTCCAGTGATCCGCGCCGGAATAGGTCGTCGGTCCGAGGAAGAAGACGTCGGCCTCACCCGGCCGGCCGGCCCCCTCCGGAAGGAGTGCCCAGGCCTCTGGACGGTCGTAGTCCGGCGCGGGCGGCGGCGTGTAGATCTGGAACGGCTTGCCGGGATCCATGGCCGCAAGCCGGATGTCGTCCCGGCGGACAAAGGCGAAACCGGCGAGGAGGATCCCGATCAGGACCGCCAACCAGAGCCCGAGCCTCGGTCGCGGGCGTCCAGGCTGCAGGTCCTCGGCGGGGGCCCCGGGGTCACCGGCCATGGCGACGGCTACCGGTAGGGATCGGAGGTCGTGAGGAAGCGGCGGACATAGTCCTCGATCCCGGCTTCAAGGGGGGTGAAGCCCCCCCGCGTATCCGGCCGCCACCAGCCGGTCCATGCGCGCTTCCGTAAAGTATTGGTAGTGCTCACGGATCGCGGCCGGCATGGGGATGAAGTCGATCTGCGCAGGCTTGCCCGCGGCTGCGAACACCGCCCGCGCCAGGTCCTCAAAGGTCCGGGCCTGGCCGGAGCCCAGGTTGAAGACCCCGTTCACCCCGGGCGAGGCGATCAGCCAGGCCACCACCTCGGCGACATCGCGCACGTAGACAAAGTCCCGCTTCTGGCCGCCATCGGGCACCCCCTCCCGGTAGGACCGGAAGAGCTGAACGCCCTGGCCGTCACGAACCCCGGGCCAGACCTGGGCGGCGACGGACTTCATCGGGCCCTTGTGGCCCTCGTTGGGGCCATAGACGTTGAAGAACTTCAGACCGGCCCACTGGGGCGGCGCGTACTCGCGATCCGCCTGGCGCCGGGCGAAGACGTCGAAGAGGGCCTTGGACCAGCCATAGGCGTTCAGGGGTCGAAGGGCGGCGAGGCTCTCGAAGTCATCCCGGTCGTCAAACCCCTGGGAACCGTCGCCATAGGTGGCCGCCGACGAGGCGTAGATGAACCGCCTCTGGCGATCGGCGCACCAGCGGAAGAGATCGCGGCTCAGTCCGAAGTTAGTCTGGATGATCCGGTCTGCGTCCGGCTCGGTGGTGGAGGAAATGGCGCCCATGTGGATCACGGCCTCGACATCGCGCCAGCGCTTCTCGAGCCAGTCGAACATGTCCTCCGGCGCCACGAAATCACCGATGGCGTGGCGGGAAAGGTTCCTCCACTTGCCGAGGTCGGCCTCCCGGAGGCGGTCGCACACCACGACGTCGAGGCCGCGGTCCTCGGCCAGCCGGGCGGCGATGTTCGAACCGATGAAGCCGGCCCCGCCGGTGACAAAGATGATCCTGCGGGTCACTGCTTCCCCTCCCCGACCATCCTCAGGATGGCGGCGGTTGTTGAATATCCATCGACGAGGGCCGCCAGCCGGACCTCCCCACCCCAGCCGCGGACCAGGTCGCCCCCGACCACCTCGGACTCGGCGTAGTCCGCACCCTTCACGAGCACGTCGGGCCGTGACGCCTCGATCAGTTCCAGGGGCGTGTCCGCGTCAAACGGGACCACGAGGTCAACGCTGGCCAGCCCGGCAAGGACGAGCGCCCGGCTCTCAAGGTCATTGACCGGCCGACCCTCACCCTTGAGCGCCCGGACCGACCGGTCCGAGTTCACGCCGACGATCAGCCTGTCGCACCACCCCCGGGCCTGGGACAGGTAGGCGACGTGGCCTCGGTGGAGGATATCGAAGCAACCGTTGGTGAAGCCGACCCTGAGCCCCCTTGCGCGCCAGCGGGCGACTTCGTCGACCAGTCGACGGGGGGTGGCGATCTTGGCTTCGGCGGCGGCCATGTGGGCCGCGAGGGCCGCCTCGAGGATCTCGTCCGGGGACACGGTGGCGGTGCCCACCTTCCCCACCGCCACGCCCGAAGCCAGCAGGGCGAAGGCAATCGCCTCGTCAAGCGGCCCGCCGGTGGCGATGCCCACCCCAAGGGCTGCGATGGCCGTGTCGCCGGCCCCCGAGACGTCGAAGACCTCCCGGGGCGCGCCGGCGAAGTGCCGGACCGGCTCTCCCCGCACCGCGAGGGACATGCCCTGAGCCGCTCGGGTGACCAGGATGGCGCGGGCCTCGCAGAGCGCCAGCGCCCGCTCCAGGGCGGCCTCGACCTCGGCGTCGGTCCCGGTCGGCAGCCCTGAGGCATGTGCCAGTTCAGACGCATTGGGCTTGATGATGTCCACGGCCCCGTAGCGGCTGAAGGACCGGGCCTTGGAGTCCACGATGACCGGCAGGCCAGACGCCCGGCAGGCCGCGATCACCTCGTCCGTGACCACGCCCTTGCCGTAGTCGGAAAGGATGATGACCCCTGCGCCCGGGGCCACGTCCCGGACGGCGCGGGCGAGACGGGCCGCGGTCTCGCCCGAGACCGGGTCGGTTTCCTCGACGTCCACCCGCAGGAGCTGCTGGCCTCCGGAGACAAAGCGGGTCTTCAGGGTGGTCGGCCGGGCCGTGTCGGTGACGAGGGCCCCTTCGATACTGCCGTCGTCCCCGACCAGCCGCAGGGCCTCACGTCCCTCGGCATCGGATCCGATGACGCCGACCAGGGCGACCTGGCCGCCCAGGGCCGAAACATTCCGGGCGACATTGCCGGACGCCCCGAGCATGACCAGCTCCCGCCTCCGGGCCAGGACCGGGATGGGCGCCTCGGGACTCATCCTGGTGACCTCGCCGTAGACAAAGCGGTCCACCATAACGTCCCCTACGCAAACCACGCGGACGCCAGAGGCGCGGGCGATAAGGTCCTGCAGGGCGGAGAAATCCACCGCCGTCAGCCCCGCGGCCGCTTGGCCAGGGCGTCAAAGGCCAGCAGATCCGCCATCAGGCCCTCGAACTCCGACAGCGGCACCATGTTCGGGCCATCCGAGGGCGCGTTGTCGGGGTCGGGATGCGTCTCCATGAAGACGGTCGCCACGCCAACCGCCACCGCCGCGCGGGCGAGGACGGGGACGAACTCCCGCTGCCCGCCGGACCGGTCTCCCTGTCCACCGGGCTGCATCACGGAGTGGGTCGCGTCGAACACCACCGGGCAGCCGATCTCGGCCAGGATGGGCAGGGCCCGCATGTCGCTGACCAGGGCGTTGTACCCGAAGGTCACGCCGCGTTCCGTCGCCAGGGCATTGGGATTGCCGGCGCCGCTGATCTTGGCGATGACATTCTTCATGTCGCCCGGGGCCAGGAACTGGCCCTTCTTGACGTTTATCGCCCGGCCGGTCTCGGCAGCTGCGACGAGCAGGTCGGTCTGGCGGCACAGGAAGGCCGGGATCTGCAGGACGTCCACGGCCTCGGCCACCGGCGCGCACTGCTCGCGTTCGTGCACGTCCGTCAGAACCGGCAGGCCCAGGCTTTCCCGGATCTCGGCGAAGATGGGCAGGGCGGCGCGCAGGCCGATTCCCCTCGCCGCACGCGCCGACGTGCGGTTCGCCTTGTCGAACGAGGTCTTGTAGATCAGGCCGATGTCCAGTCGGTTGGCGATCTCGCGCAGGGCGGTCGCCGTCTCGAGGGCGTGCTGCCGGCTCTCGAGCTGGCAGGGTCCGGCGATCACCGTCAGGCGTTCGCGGTTGCCGATCCGCACCGGCCGCCCCGTAGGCGGAGTGAGTTCGACCACAGCGTTCAGGCTGGACAATTCGGCTCTCCTGCGAGACGACTTCGCCTCAGGAGCGTTAAGTGGCTTGCGGTGGACCGCTGCACAAGCCGGAAATGCACCTGAAAGGGCCGGCGACCGCCGGCGACTCCCGGGAGCCGCAGGCCGTGTCCGCTGTGCAAGAAATCTGTCTGAACACCCTCGCCGTCCGTCCAGGCGCCGTGAAGCGGGCCCCGGCCCTGAAGGGCCTTCCGGGAGTCTTCCGCTCGGCGCTCGACTCCATCACCCGGGGCTGGATGGCGGGCGACGTCACCTTCGTCACCCCGGACAACCGGGTCCTGCGCCTCAGGTCGGAGGCCGGGGGACCTTCCGCCATCATCCGGATCCGTAACTTCCGCTTTATCCGCCGGGCCCTCCTGGCCGGCGACATCGGATTCGCCGAGGCCTACGCCGCCGGCGAATGGGAAACCCCGGACCTGACGGCGGTGCTCTCGGTCTTCAGCCTGAATTTCCAGAACCTGACCCAGGTGACTGAGGGGAACCCGCTGGTCGGCGTGCTCAACTTCCTGGGCCACGTGCTGAACGCAAACTCCCGGAAGGGCTCCCGCCGCAACATCCACGCGCACTACGATCTCGGGAACGCCTTCTACTCCCGCTGGCTCGACCCTTCGATGACCTACTCCTCCGCCCGCTACCAGAACGGGGCGGACAGCCTGGAGATGGCGCAGAAGGAAAAGTACGGCGCTCTCGCTCGCCGCATGGGCCTGTCGGGGGACCACCATGTCCTTGAGATCGGCTGTGGCTGGGGTGGATTCGCCGAATTCGCAGCCGGCGAGATCGGCGCGCGGGTGACAGGCATCACGATCTCGAAGGAACAGCACGACTTCGCCCGCCGCCGGATGTTCGAGGCTGGGCTCGCCGAGCGCGCAGACATTCAGCTCATCGACTACCGCGACGTAACCGGCGTGTTTGACCGGGTGGCCTCCATCGAGATGTTCGAGGCCGTGGGGGA
>CAIMLY010000132.1 GCA_903842425.1 uncultured Alphaproteobacteria bacterium
AGCCCGCCACCCGCAGCGGCCAGCTGGATCACCTCGCGGCGCGATGCGCCGTTTCCGTCGGCCATGGTCAGGCCTCCCCGGTCTGGCCGGACGCCAGGCGCACGGCGGCGCGGATCCGGGTGTAGGTGGCGCAGCGGCACAGGTTCCCGCTCATGGCGGCGTCGATGTCCTCGGCGCTGGGCCGGGGGTTTGCCGCGAGAAGGGCCGTCGCAGACATGATCTGGCCCGGCTGGCAGTAGCCGCACTGGGCGACGTCCAGTTCCGCCCAGGCCTTCTGGACCCGCGCGCCGACCTCGGTCTCACCGATCCCCTCGATGGTGGTCACCCTGCCCTTGCCCACGGCCTCGACCGGCAGGGCGCAGGACCGGACGGGGGTCCCGTCGACATGGACGGTGCAGGCCCCGCACTGTCCGATCCCGCAGCCGAACTTGGGGCCGAGGACCCCAAGGGTGTCGCGCAGGACCCAAAGGAGGGGGGTGTCAGGCTCGACGTCGACGCGCCGCTTCCGCCCGTTGACGCTCAGGGTATAGGCCATGCCCGTCCTCCGTGTTCTCCCTATCCGTCATGTAGTCGGCCAGGGCGGCGGGCGCCAGACGCCGGGCTACCGGATCACGACCACGTGGTCAGGAAGTTCATTCGGATTGTCGCCTTCCCGGGGCGGGAAGTGTTCCGCCAGGACGGCGCCGCAGATTTCGACGGCGGCCTCGAATCCCTCGGCGGCGCGGCCGGCCTTCACGCCCTTCACCAGGCGCGACATGGCCTCGTCCCAGACCGCCGGGTCCACCCGGGCGGCGACGCCCTCGTCGGCGATCAGCTCGGCCATGTGCTCCCACTCGGAAACGAAGATCAGGACGCCCGTCCGCTCGCGGGTGGCCTGCAGGTTCTTGGACAGGAACTGCTCGTAGGCCCGCCGGCGCACCCGGTCGCGCTTGAGGCTGGCAGGGGTCAGGAACCGGCGAACCGGCGGCAGCCAGGCCAGCATCAGGACCAGGATGAACAGGAAGACCTGCAGCAGGATGACGCCCATCACCGCCTCTCGGGCGGCCACTCCCGCCGCCGCGCCGACCGCCGTCGCCGTCCAGCCGCCCTGGATCAGTCCCGGTACGGTGACCTGTATGCCTCCGGCCAGCAGCAGGGCGGGGGCCGCCAGGGCCGCGAAGGCCGCAACCGCAAGGGGCGTCTCGCGGTAGTCCCCGCAGTCGGGGGCGATGATGCAGAAGATTTCTCCGCGGGTCTCGGCCTCGGCGCGGGCCACGGCGGCCTCCACGCGCTCCCGTTCGGCTTCCGTCAGCATGTCACCAGCTCCCCGAGGATCCGCCGCCGCCGAAGCCGCCGCCGCCGCCGCCAAATCCACCGCCGCCCCAGTCGCCGCCGCGCCCGCCGCCCCAGCCGCCCATCGGCGGCAGGATCACGGGGCCTCCCAGACCCGACCGCCGGAAGGCGCGGGCGGAGCGCCCGCCGCCCCGCATGACGCTCGCCAGCACCCAGAAGATCAGGATCAGGACGAGCAGGGTGGCGAGGGGCGAGCCTTTCCCCCTGTCGGCCGCCTCAGAGGCCTTGCGGACATTGGCGCGCGCCTCGCCATCAGGCAGGGCGAGCTGGGCTGCGACGGCCTCGGCGCCGGCGACGATGCCGCCTTCCATGTCGCCGCTCCGGAAGGCGGGGACGATGCGGCTCTGGATGATCACCGAGCTCAGGCTGTCGGTGAGGATGGGTTCGAGGCCATAGCCGACCTCGATCCGCACCTTGCGGTCGTTCGGCGCGACGATCAGCAGGACGCCGTCATCGCGCTTGGCGTCGCCGATGCCCCAGGCCCGACCGAGCTGGTAGCCATAGTCCTCGATCGGATAGCCCTGCAGGTCCGGGATGGTGGCGACCACCATCTGCCGGCCGCTGGTCTCCTCCAGGGTCTTCAGGCGCGCCGTCAGGCCCTGTTCGGCCTCTGGCGAGAGGAGGTTCGCGGCGTCCACGACCCGGCCGGAGAGGGGCGGGAAGGTCGGGGCCGCAAGGGCGGCCCCGGCCAGGGCGACAAGGGCGAGGACCGCGACGACAAGCGGCCCCGCACCCCGGCTCCGGGTCATTGGGCGGGGGCGGGCGCGGGCGCAGGCCCCACCGGGTTGAAGCTGACCGTGGGCGCCGACTGGGCGGCCTCATTGGCCGCGAACAGCTGCATGGGCTTGGAATTGCGGTGCACCACCGTCCAGAACGAGTTCGGGAAGGTCTTGAACTCCAGGTTGTAGCCCCGGACGGCCTCGTTGTAGTCGCGGCGGGCGATGGAGATGCGGTTCTCGGTCCCCTCAAGCTGCGACTGCAGGGCCAGGAAGTTCTGGTTCGACTTCAGGTCGGGATACCGCTCCTGGATCATCATCAGGCGGCCCAGCACGCCCGACAGCTTGTCCTGGGCGGCCGAATACTCCTGGAACTTCGCAGGGTCGGTCAGGGTCTCCGCGTCCACCTTGACCTGCGTGGCGGACGCCCGCGCCTGGGTCACCTCGGTCAGGACGTTGCGCTCCTGGGCGGCGTAGCCCTTCACGGTCTCGACCAGGTTGGGGATCAGGTCCGCGCGGCGCTGGTACTGGTTCTGGACCTCGGCCCACTGGGCCTTGGCCGCTTCCTCCTTGGTGGGGATGGCGTTGACGCCGCAGGCGGCGAGGAACAGGGGGGCGACAGCCACAAGCAGGGCGCGCGAGAGGGTCTTGCGGGAAAAGGTCACGTCGGAGGCTCCGGTCCGGGCGCCGCGGAGTCGCGGCCAGCGCGCTAAGATGGCCCCGATCCCCGGTTTCCGCAACGTCCGGCTGGCGGGGCGGGCCCGGAACAGGGCTTCAGGGCCGGCGGGCGGAAGCGGTCTCGGCCCGGGTGCGCCCGAATTCGGAACCCGGACGCCAGTCGGGCCAGACGCCCGTCCGGGCCAGCCGGCGGGTCATGTCCACGACCAGGTCCACGTCCGCAGCCGCGCCGCGCAGGTCCCAGTCGGCGCTCCAGGCGTCACAGGCCTTGTGATAGCAGTCATCCGTGTAGCGGGAGACCCAGGCGTCGCCGGCGGCCCGGCCGCCCTCGACCAGGTCGGCGCCGCCGCCGAGCCCCATGAGCAGGAGCGCAGGCACGCCCCGCCGGGCCAGGCTGAAGTGGTCGGCCCGGAAGAAGAGGGCCCTCTCGGGACGGGCGTCCGGCGTCACGGTCCGCTTCTGGCGACGGGCGGCCTCGGCCAGCAGGTCATCCAGCTCGGACTGTCCTGCGCCCACCAGGACCACGTCCTTCGCCGGGCCCGCGGTCTGCAGGACGTCGAGCGTCAGGTTGGCCGCCATCTTCGCCAGGGGCGTGGTCGGCCGGGCGCCATAGAACTCCGACCCCAGGAGACCGCGCTCCTCGGCCGTCCAGAGGGCGAAGAGCACCGAGCGCTCCAGCCGGGGTCCGGACTTGAGCAGGCGCGCCGCCTCCAGCACCCCGGCCACGCCCAGGGCGTCGTCGACCGCGCCCGGGCGGATGCGCCGCCCGGCAGCGTCCGCAGGACCCTCGCCATAGGCGTCCCAGTGCGCGGCAAGCATGACGCTCTCGTCCGGACGCTTCCGCCCCGGAATCCGGGCGATCACGTTGCGGCTCTCGAACCGGCTGAAGGTCACGCCCACCGACGCAGAGAACTCCAGGCCCTTCAGCTCCACGGGCCGGAAGTTCGCCGAGCGGGCCTGGCGGCGCAGGGTCTCCAGGTCGAGGCCTGCTGCGGCGAAGAGGCGGGTCGAGGCGTCGGCGGACAGCCAGCCCTGGAGGGGCAGCCGCTCGGTGGACGGAGCCGCCCTGGCCACGTCGTAGCCCTCCCCACCGGAGGCCAGGACCGTCGACCAGCCATATCCGGCTCCCTCGGTCTGGTGGACGATCAGGGCGGCCACGGCCCCCCGGCGCACGGCTTCCTCGAACTTGTAGGTCCAGCGGGCGTAGTAGGTCGCCGACCGCCCGCCGAAACGGTTGGCCACAGGGTCCCCGGCCGTCGCCTCGAAGTCCGGGTCGTTGATCAGGAAGACGGCGACCTTGCCCTTCAGGTCCACGCCCTTGAAGTCGTCCCACCCGCGCTCCGGGGCGTGCACGCCATAGCCGACAAAGACCATCGGGGCGGTCTGGACGGTCACCCAGTCCACGGGAAGCAGGGAGATGACCGAGATGTCGCGACCGACCGCCAGGAAGGTCTCGCCCTTCGGGCCGGAGACGGCGTAGCGGCCGTCAGCGGCGAGCTGGGTGCGGATCATCGGCACCGCCTGGACGAAGGTCCCCGCTTCACCGGCCGGCTCCAGCCCCAGGTCGCGGAAGGCGGCCTCCAGGTAAGCGACCGTCAGGGCCTCGCCAGGGGTTCCGGGGGCCCGGCCGCCAAAGGCGTCCGAGGCCAGCTCGCGGGTGATGGCCGAGAGGCGGGCCGGATCGGTGCGATCCCGGGAAACCGCCGGTGAGGCCGCCAGCAGGACGGCGAGCAGGGGCGTCAGCAGATGAAGGGGATTCAGCATGCGGCCAAGTCTCGGGCCTTGGCCGGGGGCTGGCAAGCCGGAGTCAGGCGGCCCGGTCGCGACGGCCCCTGCGCCAGACCCGCCAGAGGTAGGCTGCCAGCAGGAGGCCAAGCAGGATCTCCGTCACCGGATCCAGCCAGGCCGCCACCTGGTCATGGCGGGAAGCCAGGAAGACGCCCGCCAGGGTCAGGGCCAGGGTCCAGAGGAAGGTCCCGGCGGTCGTCCAGGCCAGGAACACGCCCCAGGGCATGCGCAGGACGCCCGCCGGCAGGGAGATCAGGGTGCGGATGCCCGGCGCCAGTCGGCCCAGGAAGACCGCCGGACCGCCCCAGCGCCGGAAGAAGGCCTGCGCGCGGTCGAGGTCCCGGACCTCCAGGGCGAGCCAGCGGCCATGCCGGTCGACCCACCGCCTGAGCCCCGCCTCGGGGATCCTTCGGCCGACGCCCTTCCAGAACGCCGCTCCGGCCACGGCGCCGAGGGTGGCGGCGAGGATGACGCCCGCCAGGGGCAGGTCGCCCCGCGCGGCGGCGTAACCGGCGAGAGGGAGGATCACCTCGGAGGGAATGGGAGGAAACAGGTTCTCGGCGAACATCAGGGCGGCCACGCCCAGGAGGCCGCCGGCGGCGATGATCGTCAGAATGAGCTCTACCACCGTCGCCTCCGCATCCAGCGTTCAGGTGGGGCGCTAGGGCCGGGAGTCAATGCTGGCCGGGATTCCGGGGATGGCGGCGGGGGCCACGGTCACCGGCGCCTGGGGCGGCGGCGGACGATGGCGGACCGGTTCGCCCTTGAGCCACATCCAGAGGGCCTCCCAGTGGATGGCGGCGAGGACGCCCAGGCTGGTCATCGGACGTTCCAGCCAGGCCGCCAGCAGGTTGGCGTCGGTCATCTCACGCCGCTCGCCGGCGAAGGCGGCGGTGAGGATGCGTCCCTCCGCGTCAGAGACGTCGATGGACACCGCCACCCGCTCGCCGGGCGGCTGGATCCGGAAGGCGTAGGCCAGGTCCATGTCCATGAAGGGCGAGACGTAGAAGCCCTTGTCGATGGACTGGGAGAGGACCCGGTCCTCCCCCGGCGCGGCGGGAATGAGGTAGCTGTGGCTCTCGCCGAAGGTGTTGCGCACCTCGTAGAGCACCGCCGAGAGCGCGCCGTCCGCCCGGTGCAGGAACCAGACGGTGAGCGGATTGAAGACGCCGCCCAGGATCCGGGGCATGGCAAGCAACCGGATCGGCCCGCCACCCTCGAGGCCTGCGTCCGCCAGGATGGCCTCCGCCTGGCCGCGCAGGTCTGCGCCGGTGTGGTCGAGATGGTCCCTGGGCGAGAAGCCCGTCAGGGCGAAGCGGCCGACAGCGAAGCGCCGGAGCCGGCGGTCGAGACCGTCGAGCTCGTCCAGGTCCAGCAGCAGCATGAAGATGCGGTAGCGCAGGCGGTGCGGCCGCGGCCGCAGGCGGGCATGGGTGACAACCCCGGCGTAGATGCCTGAGGCGGTCACGGCGCTCAGGCTCCGGACGCCGAAACGGGCAGGTGGATGCGCCCGGATTCGTTCACCACCGTCCAGGGCCGGCGGGGCGCCCCCATGGCCTCGGCTGCGGCCAGGCCTGACTGGAGGGCGTCCTCGTGGAAGCCATGCCCGAAGTAGGACCCGCAGAACCAGGTCCGGCGCACGCCCTGCAGGGACCAGAGCTGCATCTGCGCCTCCAGGGCGGCGGCGTCGTAGAGCGGGTGCTCGTAGGGGATCTCGGCGATCAGGCTCTCCGGCCTGAAGTCCTCCGGGGGATTGAGGGTGACGAAGAGGTCGCCGGCGCCCTTCAGGCTCTGCAGGTATGTCATCCAGTAGGTCACCGGCCCCTCGCCTGGGCTGTCGCGGCGACCGATGTGGTTCCAGGCGGTCCAGGCCGCCCGCCGGCGCGGCATCAGGGCGGGATCACGGTGGAGCATGACCCGGTTCTTCGCATACCGGAACGCACCGAGCAGGGCGGTCTCCTCCGGCGTCGGGTCCTCGAGCAGGGCCAGGGCCGTGTCCCCGTGCACCGCCAGGATCGCCTCGTCGAAGTCGAGGGTTGACCCGTCGGCCAGGCGGACGCGCACGCCGCCCTCCGTTCGGGACAGGCCGGCTGCCCGGACGCCGGTCCGGAAGTCCGCCCGCGTCGCCTCCACCAGCCGGCCGACGTAGGACCGGCTGCCGTGCGTCACGGTCCGCCAGAGCCCCCGGCCGGAGACGCTCATCATGCCGTGATTGAGGAAGAACCGGATCAGCGAGGCGGCGGGATAGTCGCCGATCCGGTCCAGCGGGGTGGACCAGATGGCCGCCGCCATGGGCAGGAGGTGGTCGTCCCGGAAGGCAGGTCCAAAGCGGCCATGCTCGAGATAGGCGTCGAGGGGAGTCCCCGAGCCCTCCAGCCGCCGCAGGTCCTCCGGCGCCCGCCTGTAGAAGCGCAGGATGTCGGCGATCATGCGCCAGAAGCGCGGGCGGAGCACGTTGCGCTTCTGGGCGAGGAGGGCGTTGGACGAGTACTCGAGCTCGCCATCGTCCAGGGACACGGACAGGCCCATGTCCGCCGGCTGGCTGGCCACCCCGAGGTGGGCCAGCAGGGCGGTGAAGTTCGGGTAGTTGTCCTCGTTGTAGACGATGAAGCCGGTGTCCACGGGCGTGTCGCCGCCTGGCCCCGGTGCGTCCAGGGTGTTGGCGTGGCCGCCCAGCCGGCCCTCGGCCTCCAGGACCGTCACCTCAGCGACCTCGCCCAGCCGCCAGGCGGCGGACAGTCCGGCGGCGCCGGCGCCGATCACGACAATGCGGCGGGCGGGGGCGGCGTCAGGCGCGACGTCTGGCAAGGGGGGCTCCTGGGGACGGGATGGGAGGAAGGGGCGGCTCCATTGACCCCAGAGACCCGGGGGATGCAAGGGGCCGGCCGCCAAGAGAGGACTCGCCCCCGCCTCCGGTCTGGTGCAGCCTGCGCCCTGCAACTTCCGGAGGGTTCGGCATGCGATGGGTTCTGACCTGGCTTGGCGTCGGCGCGGCGTTCGGGGTCCTGGATGCACTCTGGCTCACCCAGATGTTCGAACGGCTCTACCAGCCCGCCCTGGGGCCCATGCTTGGACCTGGCCTGAGGCTGGACGCGGCGGGCGCCTTCTACCTCATGTACGTGACCGGCCTTGTCCTGCTGGCGGTCCGGCCCACGGTCCTGTCCGGAGGGGGACCGAAGGCCGCCGCCCTGAGGGGGGCGGGCCTGGGCGCCTTCGCCTACGCCACTTACGACCTGACCAACCAGGCCACCCTCGCCGTCTGGCCGGTCCACGTCAGCCTCATCGACATCGCCTGGGGGACCTTCGCCTCCGCGACGGCGTCGGCCGCGGGAGCCCTGGCCTGGTCGCGCGCCGCGCCGCGTCGCCCCTGAGCACCGGCGGACGCCGGAGCCTGTTGTCCGGGGCGTCGCCGGGCGTCTATTGTCCTCATGGACGGTCGGGGACTTCCCGGTCCGGGGTCTGTTTCGGCCCTGGGCGCCGCAGCAGCACCGCGAGATTGCAGGGTCCAGGCATGGAGAGGACGCCCGAGACTGCGTCTCTCCCGGGAGGAAATTGAATGAACGATTTGCTCAATCCCGAATTCATGTCGCGCCTCGAGGCCGCCGGCCAGGTGGGAATGACCACCGCCTGCTGGGCCGACCGCAACCCCGACAAGGTCGCCGTCTACGACCCGGACGGGACGCCCCACACCTTCGCCAAGGTCAACGCCAACGCCAACAGGCTGGCCCGCCTGCTGCGCGCCCGAGGCCTGAAGGCTGGCGACTCCCTCGCCCTGGTCTGCTCGAACCGCGTGGAGTTCGTCGAGGCCCTGGCGGCCACCCTGCGCTCGGGGATCCGCATCACCCCGGTGAACTGGCACCTCACCGCCGACGAGATCGCCTACATCATCAGGGACTGCGAGGCGAAGGCCCTGGTGGGCGACGCCCGGGTCGCCGCCGTCGGACCCGCCGCCGCCGAATGCCCGGACCTCCTGGTCAGGCTGGCCGTCGACGGGAGGATCGAGGGCTTCGAGCCCTACCAGGCCGCCCTGGACGGCTTCGACGGAAGCGACATCGACGATCCCGTCCTCGGCAACGCCATGATGTACACCTCCGGCACCACCGGGCGGCCCAAGGGCGTGCACCGCCCCGTTCCCGTCGTGACCCCCCCGGCCATGTACCTGATGCGCGGCTATGACAGCCAGAGCTCGGTCCAGCTCTGCGCCGGCCCCGCCTATCACGCCGCGCCCCTGGCCTTTGACGTCCGCGCCGCCATGGGCGCGGGCGCGCCCCTCGTCTTCATCGACAAGTGGGACTCCGAGCATGTCCTGAAGTCGATCCACGAGCGGAAGGTGACCCACCTTCACCTGGTGCCGATCATGTTCCAGCGGCTCCTGGCCCTGCCCGCCGAGGTCAAGGCGCGCTATCCGGTCGACCACGTGAAGTACATCGTCCACGGCGCCGCGCCCTGCCCGCCCGAGGTCAAGCACGCCATGATCGAGTGGTTCGGGCCCATCCTGTCCGAGTACTACGCCGGCTCGGAAGGCGGCGCGGGCTTCACCATCGACTCCCACGAATGGCTGCGAAAGCCCGGCAGCGTCGGCAAGCGCCCGGCCCTGCTCCAGGTCCGGATCCTCGACGAGAATGGCAAGGACCTGCCCAACGGCCAGTCGGGCGGCATCTACCACCAGCTGCCCCCGGGCGGCGGCTTCACCTATTACAAGGACGAGGCCAAGACCAACGCCAGCCGGGTGGACGGCTTCTTCACCATGGGCGACGTCGG
>CAIMLY010000133.1 GCA_903842425.1 uncultured Alphaproteobacteria bacterium
CGGACCAGTTCCTGACCGACGAGGAGAAGGCCCAGATCGAGGCCATGGGCGGGTTCGACAAGCTCATGGAAGCCCTCGCAGAGCAGATGCGCCAGCAGCGCGAGAACGGCGACGACGGCGAGGGCGAAGGCAAGGGCAAGGGCAAGGGTGGACAGGGGCCCAACGGCGACTCCCCCTTCGGCGCCAACGGCTACCATCCCGAGGGCGTGCGCATCGGCCAGGACAAGGGCCGGCATGGCCGCGCCGTGAAGGTCTGGGACAAGCGGGAGTACAAGAACCTCGACGACAGCGTCGAGCTGGGCACCCGCAACATCAAGGTGGCCCTGCGACGGCTGCGCAAGTGGACCCGGGACGGCGCCGCCGAAGAGCTGGACATGGATGGCACCATCCGGGGCACGGCGGAGAAGGGCTACCTCGACATCAAGCTGCGCCCCGAGCGGCGCAACAAGATCAGCGTGCTCATCTTCTTCGACGTCGGCGGCTCCATGGACAGCCACATCAAGGTCTGCGAGGAGCTGTTCAGCGCGGCGCGAACCGAATTCAAGAACATGGAGTTCTACTACTTCCACAACTGCCTCTACGAGAGCGTGTGGAAGGACAACCGGCGCCGTCACGCCGAGAAGATCCCGACCTGGGACGTGCTCCACAAGTTCAGCCGCGACTACAAGGTCATCTTTGTCGGCGACGCCACGATGAGCCCTTACGAGATCACCTATCCGGGCGGTTCGGTGGAGCACTGGAACGAGGAGCCCGGGGCGATCTGGGTCGACCGCGTCACCCAGACCTTCGAGGACGTCGTCTGGCTCAACCCGACCGCCGAACGGCACTGGGACTACACCCCCTCCGTCGAGGTCATGCGCCAGCTGATGGGCGACCGCATGTTCCCCCTCACCCTGGAGGGCCTCGAGAAGGCGATGAAGGAACTGGCCCGCTAGCCGGCTCCGGGACCTCGCCGTGCCTGAGGGCGCAACCCGCGAGCCGGATCCCGGTGAGAGCGAGACCCGGTCCCACCTTCTGGCGGTGGCGGAGAGGCTGTTCGCCCTCAAGGGGTTCCGGAATGTCTCGGTCCGGGAGATCACTGCGGAAGCGGGGGTGAACCTCGCCTCGGTGAATTACCACTTCGGCTCCCGGGACCGCCTCCTCTTCGAGATCTTCAGGCGTCGCACCGGCGAGTTGAGCCGGGAGCGGGCGCGCCGCCTCCATGAGGCCCAGAGCAGGGCCTCCGGCGCGCCCCAGGTCCGGGATATCCTGGAAGCGCTGTTCGGACCGCCCCTGCGCTGGGCGGAGTCCGGGGACCGGCGCATCTCGATGCAGTTCATCATCCGGGCCCGCTCCGAGGGCACGGAAGAGATGCGCCAGGCCCTGGCGCAGGACGTCAGCCTGCTGTCACGGTTCGCCGAGGCCCTGGTGGCGGCCCGGCCCGACCTGCCGCGCGAGACGGCCTACTGGCGGCTGCACTTCTGCCTGGGCATGATCCACAACAACCGGTTCGCGGAGTTCGACCGCCTCCACGCCCTTTCGGAGGGGGTCACCCGGAACAGCGCCGCCGAGGACCTCCTCACCCACATGCTCGACTTCGCCGAGGCGGGCTTCCTGGCCTGAGCCCCTCGCCCCCGGGGTTGCCGCCGCGGGGGACTCTGCTAGACCCAAGGGCATTGGATCCTGAAACGATATTGCGGGAGGGTCCGCCACCGGCCTGGCCGGAGCGGACGAATTGAAAGTGACCAGGGACGAGTCTCCCCCGACCGCGCCTGACGGCGCAGCGACCGGCGACGCGGAGTCGCAGGCTGCCCGTCCCGCCGGCCCCGAGGCCGACCTGGCGGCCAGGGAGGCCGAGTACGATCGGTTCGTCTGGGACAACCTGAAGCGGAACTACGTCGGCAACTACCTCCATGGCATGCTGGGGATGACGGGCTTCCGCCTGATCAACGCCCCCACCTTCATGCCGGTCTATATCCACCTGATCTCGGGATCGAACACGGTGGTCGGCCTGGCCCAGGCGCTGCAGCAGGTGGGCGGCATCATCTCGCCGATCTTCGGCGCCACGGCCATCGAGCACCGCAAGAAGGTCATGCCCGCCGCCCTCTGGATGGGCGGTCTCGGCCGCGTCCAGATCGTCGGCATGGCCCTGGCCGGCTGGTTCCTGCAGGGACAGTCGCTCGTCTACGCCATGCTGGCCCTGCTGTTCCTCTTTGGCGTCTTCATGGGCGCCCAGAGGGTGGTCTTCGGGATGCTGATGGCCAAGGTCATCCCGCTCAGCCGCCGTGGAAGATTGCAGGCGTGGCGGAACGCCACCGGCGGCCTGATCGCCGCGGTCCTCGCCTGGGTGGCCGGCAAGTACATCATCGAGCCCGACATGTTCGGCCACGGCTACTCCGTGACCTTCGCGCTCGCGGCCGTACTGACGACATTGGGCCTGTGGGCCCTCCAGGTTCTGCTGAGGGAGCCCGAGCCCCCCAACCTGCCGGCCAAGGCGCGGTTCCGCGACCGGCTGCGCGATTTCCCGGCCCTGATCCGGTCAGATCCCGGCTACGCCCCCTTCCTGCTGATGCAGATGCTGGCCACGGCAAGCCGGATGGCGGTGCCCTTCTACGCCATCTACGCCACGTCCTCGACGGGCCTTTCGGGCGCAATCCTGGGACTCCTGGCCCTGGCCTACCTGGGCGCGGACACCCTCTCCAACCTGCTTTGGGGTTACATGGGAGACCGGACCGGCTTCCGGCACGTCCTGCTGATCTCCCTGGCCATGTGGATCCTCGCCACGGTGATCCTCCTGGCCTTCCAGACTCCGGCCGCCATCTTCATCGCCTTCTTCGGCCTGGGCGCGGCCCAGTCCGGCTACATGATGGCCGCCCAGACCATGATCCTGGAATTCGGGAACCGCGAGGAGATGCCCATGCGGATCGCGATCTCCTCCTCCGCCGAGGGGATCACGGCGTCGATCAGCCCGATCGTCGGGGGACTGGTGGCCGACGCCCTCGGCTACCCGGCCGTCTTCGGGATCTCCATCGGCTTCCTGGTGCTGGGCCTCGCCTGTCTCGTCTTCATGGTGAAGGAACCCCGGAACCGGAAGCTGTCCGGGGTCTGAGCCGGAGGGACGGAAGGCGCCTGCCGGGAGGCCGCTGACCCCCTCACCGCGCTTCGCGCGGAGCTCCCCCGGGGGGAGCA
>CAIMLY010000134.1 GCA_903842425.1 uncultured Alphaproteobacteria bacterium
CTGCCTGGGCGGCCAGCTGGCCTGGCTGACGGCCACCCGCACAAATGCCGACGCCGCCGTCTCCTATTACGGGGTGGGCCTCGAGGGCCTTGTCGGCGAGAGCCCGGCGCTCCGGAAGCCCGTGATGCTGCACATCGCCGAGGCCGACGGCTTCGTGCCCCCCGCGGCCCAGGCCGCCATCCGGCAGGCCCTCGCCAGCCAGGCCCTCGCCACGATCCACGGCTATCCGGGCCGCGACCACGCCTTCGCCCGGGTGGGCGGGGAACACTATCACGCCCGGGACGCCGCCCTCGCGGAGCAGCGAACCCTGGACTTCCTGCGATCGAACCTGGGAGCCGCCTGAGCCATGCGCGCCATCCGCCTTGCAACGACCGGGGGCCCGGAGGTCCTGGACCTCGTGGACCTGCCGGACCCCGCCCCCGGTCCCGGTCAGCTCCTCGTCCGGCAGGCCGCCATCGGGGTGAACTACATCGACACCTACCACCGGTCGGGCCTCTATCCCCTGCGTCTCCCTTCGGGCCTGGGCATGGAGGGCGCCGGGGAGGTGCTCGCCGTGGGCGAGGGGGTCGGGCGCTTCGCCGCCGGCGACCGTATAGCCTTCGCCTCGGGGCCCATCGGGGCCTATGCGGACCTGCACGTGGTGGACGCCGCCCGCGCGGTCGCCATCCCCGAAGGGGTCGATGAGCGGACCGCGGCGGCGGCCCTCCTCAAGGGGATGACGGCGGAGTTCCTCCTCCTGCGCTGTCGCCCCCTCCGGGCCGGGGAGCCCGTCCTGATCCACGCGGCGGCCGGCGGGGTGGGACAGATCATGGTCCAGTGGGCGCGGGCCCTCGGCGCCGAGGTGATCGCCACCGCCGGCAGCCCGGCCAAGGCCGACAGGGCCAGGGCCCTGGGCGCCCATCATGTCATCCTCTACGGCGAGCAGGACGTGTCCGCGGAAGTCCGCAGGATCACCGGCGGCGCCGGGGTGCCCGTGGCCTACGATTCCGTAGGGGCGTCGACCTTCGAGGGGACCCTGGGCAGCCTGGCCCGGCGGGGAACCTTCGTCAGCTTTGGCAACGCCTCAGGCGCACCCCCGGCCGTGGAGCCCGGCCGCCTCATGCGCATGGGCTCGCTCTTCTTCACCCGCCCGACCCTCGGGGACTACGTGGCGACGACGGAAGACCTGGACGCCAGCGCCGCCGCCGTCTTCGGACGGATCGCGGCGGGCCAGATCTCCATCGAGATCGGCCAGACCTTCCCCCTCAGCCAGGCTCGTGCGGCCCACGAGGCGCTTGAAGCCCGGCAGACCGTGGGGTCGACCCTCCTGATCCCCTGAGGGGCGGCGCCGAGCCGGTGTTTCACGTGAAACACCGGCCTCCGGCGGTCAGGTGTTCATGGACTGGAAGAAGTCGTCGTTGTTCTTGGACTGCCGCAGCTTGTCGAGGAGGAACTCGATGGCGTCCTGGGCGCCCATGGGGGCCAGGATCCGGCGCAGGACGTGGGTCTTGGCCAGTTGCCCCGGAGGCGTGATGAGCTCGTCCTTCCGGGTCCCCGACTTGAGGATGTCGATGGCCGGGTAGATCCGCTTGTCCGCCACCTTCCGGTCGAGGACGATTTCCGAGTTCCCGGTGCCCTTGAACTCCTCGAAGATCACCTCGTCCATCCGGCTGCCCGTGTCGATCAGGGCGGTGGAGATGATGGTCAGCGACCCCCCTTCCTCGATGTTCCGCGCGGCGCCGAAGAAGCGCTTGGGCCTCTGCAGGGCGTTGGCGTCGACACCGCCGGTCAGCACCTTGCCCGAGGACGGTACTGTGGTGTTGTAGGCCCGGCCGAGGCGGGTGATGTTGTCGAGGAGGATCACGACGTCCCGCTTGTGCTCCACAAGCCGCTTGGCCTTCTCGATCACCATCTCGGCGACCTGGACGTGACGCTGGGCCGGCTCGTCGAAGGTCGAGGCGATCACCTCCCCCTTCACGGTCCGCTGCATGTCGGTGACTTCCTCGGGGCGCTCATCCACGAGGAGGACGATGAGGTAGCACTCGGGATGGTTGGCCGCGATCGCCTTGGCGATGTTCTGCATCATGATCGTCTTGCCGACCCGCGGCGGCGCGACGATCAGGCAGCGCTGTCCCTTGCCGAGGGGGGCGACGATGTCGATCACCCGCCCCGAGCGGTCCTTCAGCGTCGGGTCCTCCATCTCCATGCGCAGGCGTTCCTGCGGGTAGAGCGGGGTCAGGTTGTCGAACAGGACCTTGTGCCGGACGTTCTCGGGCGGCTCGAAGTTGATCTGGTCGACCTTCACCAGGGCGAAATAGCGCTCGCCCTCCCGGGGCGCGCGCACCCCGCCGTCGACAGTGTCCCCGGTCCGGAGGCCGAACTTTCGGATCTGCGAGGGACTGACATAGATGTCGTCGGGGCCGGGAAGGTAATTCGCCTCCGGCGACCGGAGGAATCCGAAGCCGTCGGGCAGCACCTCCATGGTGCCGGAGCCTGAGATTTCCACACCCTCCTCGGCCAGGACCTTGAGGATCGCGAACATCATGTCCTGCTTGCGCATGGAGTTCGCGTTCTCGATCTCCAGGGTCTCGGCGAAGCTGAGCAGGTCGGCCGGGGACTTGTCCTTCAGCTCCTGCAGGGACATGCGGGTCAGCCCCATGGCGGCGATCGCCTGGGCGGCCTGGGACGGCTCGTCATCCTCGGCGGAGGCTTCCTCTCCGGCGGAGAGGTCGAGGCTGGCGTCCTCGATGACCTCGATGAGGTCGGCGGGGTCCTGCGGAAGGGTGTCTTCGGACATGGTCGGGCTTTCAGGTCTCCGGGCCCCGCCGCAGGTCACGGCGTCGACAGCCCGGGCGGCGCGCCAGGGCGGCCGCAATTCATTCAGTCATTCTGGAGCCGGGGCGAGGGGCCGTCGCAGAGGAGCGGCGCGCCCGCGGCGAGAGGCGGGATCCGGCCCTGAACGCCTGTTCCGACCGGACAGGGGCAGCGGAACCACACTCGGCGACCGGGGTCAAGCGCTGGGGCGCTTCCGGGTCAGCCCCCGAACTCGAGCGTGACCGCCAGCACCATGACGATGGCCGCCAGGAAGGGCAGCTCGTTCGTCGCCCGCCAGAAGCGGTTCGAGCGGGTGTTGGTCCCGGCGGCGAACCGCTTCCGGGCCGCGCCCAGGAAGTGATGCCAGCCGATCAGGAAGACCACCCCCGCCAGCTTGGCGAGCATCCAGGGCGTCAGCAGGAAGTCCCAGCCCCCCAGCCGCGCAGTGGCGTCCACCCAGATGAGGCCCAGGCCCAGGACGAAGGAGACTACCATCGCCGGTCCCATGATGATCCGGTAGAGCTTGAGCTCCATCACCTGGAAGGTGCGGTCCATCTCCGATCCCGGCGCCACCTCGGCGTGGTAGGCGAAGATCCGCGGCAGGTACATGATCCCCGCCATCCAGGCGATC
>CAIMLY010000135.1 GCA_903842425.1 uncultured Alphaproteobacteria bacterium
ACGTCGACGATGACCGAGCCGGGCGTCATCCGAGACAGGTGCTCGCGCCGCAGGAGGCGGGGCGCGGCGGCGCCGGGCGCCAGGACGGCGCCGATGACCACGTCCGCCGCCAGGATCTCGGACTCCAGGGCGTCCAGGCTTGAATAGCGCGTCCGGACCCGGCCGGCGAAAAGGTCGTCCAGGGCCCGCAGCCTGGGGATCGACCGCTCCACGACCGTCCCCTGGGCCCCCAGGCCGAGGGCCATGCGGGCGGCGTTGGCGCCGACCATGCCGCCCCCCAGGATCGTCACCCGGGCCGGGGGCGAGCCAGCGACCCCCGGGAAGAGCAGGCCCATGCCGCCATTGTGCTTCTGCAGGTGCTGGGCGGCGGCCAGGACCGAGAGCCGGCCGGCGATCTCCGACATGGGGGCGAGGAGGGGAAGGCCGCCCGCCGGGTCCGTGACGGTCTCGTAGGCGATGGCGGCGCATCCGGACCGGGCCAGCCCCTCGGCCTGGGCTGGATCCGGGGCGAGGTGCAGGTAGGTGAAGAGGATGTGGCGGGGCGTCAGGCGACGCCACTCCGCTTCCTGGGGTTCCTTGACCTTGACGATCAGCTCCGCGCCCTCGAACACCGCAGCGGCGTCGGGCGCCAGGGCGGCGCCCGCCTCGAGGTAGGCGGCGTCGGCGAAGCCTGAACCGGCGCCGGCGCCGGCCTGGACGAGGACCTCATGGCCCTGGGCGGCGAGCTCGCGGACGGCGGCGGGGATCAACCCCACCCTGTGCTCGTCGGCCTTGATTTCCCGGGGAACCCCGATCCGCATGACGCATCTCCTTTTGCGCCGCCCGGCCTCAGCGCGGGCGGGAGGCGAGGATGCAGTCGGCCAGGCCGTCCCGGCGGACGGTCCCCGCCGCTGCGCCGATCCGGCCGGACCGGCGCTTTACATATGGGCCCGGTTGCGCCGCGCGCCACTTCAGGGGGCTTGGGAGGATCGCGGCCAGCCGGGCGGCCTGGGCCGGTGTGAGGCGATCGGCGCCGACCCCGAAGTTGCGACGGGCGGCGGCTTCGGCGCCATAGATCCCGGGGCCCCACTCGACGGTGTTCAGGTAGACCTCGAGGATGCGGCGCTTTCCCCAGCCCACCTCGATCAGCACGGTGAAGCCCGCCTCCAGCCCCTTTCGCAGGTAGGACCTCTGGGGCCAGAGGAAGACGTTCTTGGCGGTCTGCTGGCTGATGGTCGATCCGCCGCGGACCCGGTCGGACCTCTCGTTGTGGGCCCAGGCCTCCTGCATGGCCTCGAACTCGAACCCGCGGTGGCTGCAGAACCCGGCGTCCTCGGCGGCGATCACCGACCGGACGAGGGCGGGCGACATCTCGTCGAGGGGCCGCCACCTTCGCTCGAAGCCCTTGCCCTCCAGCGACCTCTGGACCATCAGCACGGTCACCGGCGGCGGGATGAAGCGATAGAGGGCGACCAGGGCGACGGGCAGGACCACGAAGAGCCACAGGGCCCCTGCAAGCACCCGTCGCAGCCATCTCCCCCGGGGGCGGCCGGTTCTGTCGCCTCGCGCCATCCGGTCAGGATAGGCCAAGCCCGCCGCGTGGCAAACGCGCTGACAAGCCCGCCGTGCGGGTGCTAGTCATTCCGCTTCGAGCGCCGGAGGAACCGGCGCGGGGGAGGTCGACATGAAGGTCAGTGAAGCGGTCGAACGCCGGGTCTCGATCCGGGCCTTCCGCCCGGAACGCCCTTCCGCCGAAGTGGTGCGGGACATTCTCGAGGCGGCGGCCCGGGCGCCCTCGGGCGGCAACCTGCAGCCCTGGAAGGTCTATGCCCTCGCCGGCGCGCCCCTCGAGGACCTGAAGGCCCGGGCGGCGGCCAATCCCATGGGCGAGACCCCCGAGTACGACGTCTATCCGCCCAACCTCTGGGACCCCTTCCGGACCCGCCGGTTCCAGAACGGCGAGGACCTCTACGCCACCATCGGCATCCCCCGGGAAGACAAGGCGGCGCGGCTTCGCCAGCTGGCCCGCAACACCGAGCTGTTCGGGGCGCCCGTGGGCCTCTTCTTCTGCCTCGACCGGAAGCTGGGCCCGCCCCAGTGGTCAGACCTGGGCATGTACATGCAGACCGTCATGCTGCTGGCGGTGGAGCGGGGCCTGGACACCTGCGCCCAGGAGTACTGGGCGCGCTATCCGAAGACGATCGCCGAGGTGCTCGGGCTTCCCGACGACCACATGCTCTTCTCGGGCATGGCCCTGGGCTGGCGTGACGAGGCTGCGCCGATCAACACCCTCCGCTCGGCCCGGGATTCCTTCGAGGCCTGGGGAGAGCTGCGCGGCTTCTAGGGCGCGTTCCGGGGGCCCGGCCCTAGGGCTGCAGGTCGAACACCCCGGCCCCGCCGGCTTCGTCCCCCCAGGCCAGGCGCCGGGCGTCCCGGCTGAAGGCGAGGGTCGAGATCGATTCGCCCTTCTCGGCCTTGAGCATGTCGATTCGCTGGCCGGTCAGGTCGCAGATCCAGACCCGCCCGTCCTCCAGGCCGGCCGCGACCTTCCGCGAGGCGGGGTCTCCGGCCACACGGGCCACCAGGGCGCTCTCGTCGTAGCCGACCTCGGCCGCCTGCTTGCCCAGGGGCCCCGCCGGGCCGGTGAAGGGCCAGACCACGACCCCGTTGGCGCCAGAGGTCGCCAGCATCTGGCCCCGGGACAGGAAGGCCAGGCTCTTCACCTTCGCCGGGTAGCCGCCCATCTTGAGGTTCTTGTCGTCGGCCACCCGCCAGCCGTGCAGCTGGTTCTCCTGCATGGCGCTCATCAGGAACTTGCCGTCCGGGCTCCAGGCCAGGGCGATGTGGCTGCCAGCCCACTTGAGGACCTCGGGCTTCTGCTCGGCGATGCGGGCGTACCAGAGCCAGGCGCCGCCGTAGGTCGCCACGGCCAGGCGTCGTCCCCGGGGGTCGAAGGCCAGGTCGGACGCGGACCTTTCATGCTCGAAGGTCCGCCGGAAGTCCGGGTCCGAAGCGTCACGCACCTCGACCCGCTTTCCGCTGGCCCAGGCGACCAGGCCCGAGGCGGCGCTCGTCGCCACCGCATCGATCCAGCGCCCGGGGGTCGTCTCCAGGACCTGCACCCCGGACTCCCGCGTCCAGGCCATGACGCCATCGTCCCCGCCGGTCAGGATCCCGGCCCCGGTGGGATGGACGGCGGCGCAGAGGACCGCCCCCTTGTGGACCTCGAAGGCCAGGCCGTCCTCGCGCCTCACCGTCCCGTCGCCCAGGGCGAACCAGGCCCGGCCAGAGGCGTCGAACAGGGCGGCGGTCACGAAAGCATCAAAAGCGTGGGTCATCCGGTCTCAATAGCTCTCCCGGCCCGTCGAGGGGAGGGGGCGTGTCGGGTTGGGGCTTTACAATCCCGATCCGATTGGCGAAGGGTTTTTCAACACAGCCGGACGTCCTGGGGCGTCCTGAAGGGAAGGATTGTCTCATGGGTGCGAAGCTGGGCGGCGGAGGCGGCGGGCGTTTCGATCTCGGCCAAAACAGCGACATCAATGTCACGCCGTTCGTGGACGTGATGCTGGTGCTCCTCATCATCTTCATGGTGGCGATCCCTGCCGCCACGGTCTCTATCAAGCTTGACCTGCCGCCGGCCGTGCCGCCGCCGCCCGGGACCAAGCTGGAAGAGCCCACCGTGATCAACATCCAGAACGGCGGCGTCTTCATCGGCGAAGCGGCGACCACGGTCGAGAACCTCCCGGCCGACCTGGCCCGCAAGCTGAACAAGCCCGACCCGACCAAGGAGCGCGTCTACATCCGCGCCAACCGCGATGTCCGGTACGGCGAGTTCATGCGGGTCATGAACACCCTTCAGGGCAACGGCTACTTCCAGGTCGCGCTGATCAACGAAGAGCTCTGATCCCGGGCCTCGCCAGGGAAACGAACAGGCCCGCCCGGCGCCCCGGGCGGGCCTTTTTCATGTCCGGCGCCCGGGTTGCGGGCCGGTTCAGGCCGCGCAGGCCTCAAACCCGGCCCTGAGGGCGTCCGCGTCCAGGTTCCGGCCGATGAACACCAGTCGCGAGGTTCGGGTCTCGTCCTCGCGCCAGGGCCGCTGGAGGTCGCCCTCCAGGATCATGTGGACGGCCTGGAAGACCAGCCGCCGGTCCTCGCCCGCGACGCTGAGGATGCCCTTGGCCCGGAGGATGTCCGGCCCCTGGACCTGCAGCACGTCGTTCAGCCAGGCGCTGACCCGGGTCCCGTTCATCGGCCGGTCCAGGGTCAGGGAGACGCTGGAGATCCCGGCGTCGGCGGCATGGTCGCGCCCATGGTCATGCCCGTGGGAGTGGTCGTGGCCGTGCCCGTGGTCATGTCCGTGGGCGTCGCAGGACTCGTCGTGGACGTGACCGGGCTCGCCGTGCGCCGGGTTGAGGAACTCCGGCTGCAGTTCGGTGATCCGCTCCAGGTCGAAGCCGCCCCGTCCCAGGACCAGGTCCAGGGGCACGTTCGACCGCTGGGCCCGGTGGATGGGCGCCAGGGGGTTCAGGCGGCGGATCCGGGCCTCGACGTCGCGGAGCTGCGCCTCGGTCACCAGGTCCGTCTTGTTGAGGATGATCTGGTCGGCGAAGGCGATCTGCTCGACGGCTTCCTTCGAGTCGCCGAGGCGGAGGGGCAGGTGCAGGGCGTCCACCACCGTGGTCACGCTGTCGAGTTCGGTCCGCGCGCGCACGTCGTCGTCGACGAAGAAGGTCTGGGCCACCGGGCCGGGATCGGCGAGGCCCGTCGTCTCGACGATGATGGCGTCGAAGCCGCCCTTGCGCTTCATCAGGCCGGACAGGACGCGGATCAGGTCGCCGCGCACCGTGCAGCAGACGCAGCCGTTGTTCATCTCGAAGACTTCCTCGTCGGCGCCGACGATGAGGTCATTGTCGATGCCGACCTCGCCAAACTCGTTGACGATGACGGCGTAGCGCCGGCCGTGGTCCTCCGAGAGGATCCGGTTCAGCAGGGTGGTCTTGCCGGCCCCGAGGTAGCCGGTGAGTACGGTGACGGGTGTCTTCTGGCTCATGGCCCTTCCTCTAGTCCTTCGCGCCGCCGGGGGAAACCTCCCAGCCGACTTGGCGCGGGGAGGTGCATCAAGTTACAATATTACAATCCCGGCGCCTTCCGCCTCGCCCCCAGGGGAACCGTCCTTGTCCCTCGCCCTTCCGCCAGCCGAAGAGTCCGGCGTCCCGCCTGACCTCGGCCGCAATGAGCGCCGGACCTGGCTGGCCGCCCTGCTCGTGGCCGCGGCCTCCGCCGTGCAGGTGGGAGCGGGGCTCGCCTTCGGCTCCGTGGCCCTGGTCGCCAACGGCGCCCATTCCGGGGCCCATGTCGCGGCGCTCGCCGTGGCCGGCGCCGCCTACTGGGTGGCGCGGCGGAACGCGGCCAACCCCCGCCTCGCCCACGGGGCGGGCCGGATCGGCGACCTTGCGGCCTTCGCCAACGCCGTCCTCCTGGCCCTCGCCGCCTTCGGCCTCGCCGCCGAATGCCTGTCCCGGCTGGTCCGCCCGGAGCCGGCCGACTATCCGGCGGCCCTCCTCGCCGCCGCCGGAGGCCTGGCCCTCAACCTGGCCTGCATGGCCCTGCTTCGCCCCGCCCTCGCCGACCGGCGCGATCCTTCGGGCGACATCAACCTGTCTGCGGCCCACCTGCACGTCGCCGCCGACGCCGCCGTCGCAGCCCTCACCCTGGCCGGTCTCGCGGCGGCCTGGAGGTTGGGCTGGGCCTGGGCCGATTCCGCCGCCGGGCTGGTCGGTGCGGCCCTGATCGCCCACTTCGCGGGTTCCATCCTGAGGCGGGCCGGCGCCGCCCTGCTCGATGTCCGGCAGTCCCCCGCCCTTGAGGCCGAGGTCCGCCACCGGCTGGAGGCCGCAGGCCTGGTCGACCCGGAGGTCCGCGCCTGGCGGACCGGCCCGGGCCTCAGCGCCGTCGCCATCCGCCTCGCGGCGCCGTCTTCCGAGGCGCCCGAGCGCGTCCAGCAGGCGCTGGAGGGCCTGCCCGGGGTCAGCCGGATCAGCCTGGACCTGCCCTGACCGCCGTCGGCTTGACGCCGCGACCCGGATCAGGGCTCAACACCCCCATGTCCGATCCCCGGCCCGGTCTGACCCTGCCTCCCGCGCCCCCGCCTCCGGGCCTCGCCTGGCGGGCCCTGAACCCCGCCTGGGCGATTGCGGATGCAGCCTGGATCGCGCCCGCGATGGCGGGGTACGCCCTCAGGACCCTGCCGGGAGCCCTCCGCCGCCTGCCCGAGGAGGCGCTGGACCTGGCCGTGTCCGCCCTCCTGATCGGTTTCCGCCGGCCTGTGGCCACCCTGTCCCTGGCCCTGCTGGTGACGACGGGGCCCATCGCCGCCGCCGCACCCCTGTTCCGCACCCTGGACGGGCCCCGACCGGCCCCGGGGCGGGATGCCGGGCCCCCGGGCGGCGCCGACCGGCAGCCGGCCCGCCGGGATCCGGACCTCGCCACCCGCCCGGCGCCTCCCGCGCCGCCGGAACTCCTCGCCCGGCTCGCCAGCCTGGACCCCGGGTTCCGCCGGCCGGTCGGGATCGCGGTGATGGATGTCGAGGCCGGCTGGGTCGCCGCCGCCCAGGGCGACCGCCCCTTCCCCCAGCAGAGCGTGTCCAAGCTCTGGGTGGCCCTGACCGTGATGGCCCTGGTCGACGCGGGCCGGATGTCCCTCGACCAGCCCGTCGTGCTGACGGACGCCGACCGGAGCGTCTTCAACCAGCCGGTGACCCACCTCATCGAGAACGGGGCCTTCGAGACGACCGTCCGTGACCTGGTCCAGCGGGCCCTGATCCAGTCTGACAATGCTGCGAACGACAAGCTCATGGCCCTGGCCGGGGGGCCCGCCGTCGTCCAGGCCTTCCTGGCCTCCCGGGGCATGTCGGGAATCCGGCTCGCCGAGGACGAACGCCGCCTCCAGTCCCGGATCGCCGGCCTGACCTGGAGCCCGGACCTGTCGACCTACGGCGCCTTCGAGGCCGCCAGGGCGCGCCTGGACCCCGAAGCCCGCGCCGCCTCCCTGCAGGCCTATGTCGAGCAGCCCTTCGACGGGGCCACGCCGGCCGGTGTGGTCCGCGCGCTTGCGGCCCTGCACCGGGGCGAACTCCTGTCGAGGGCCTCCACCGACTTTGTGCTCCAGACCCTGGCCCGGGTGACCACGGGCCCCATGCGCCTTCGCGGCGGCCTGCCGCCCGGCTGGCGGGCGGCCCACAAGACCGGCACCGGCCAGGACTTCCGGGGCGAGACCTTCGGGCTGAACGACGTGGGCCTTGTGACCGCGCCCGACGGACGGGTCTATGCCGTCGCCGTCCTGGCCCCGCAGGTTCCCAAGGGGGCTCCCGAGCGGCTCCGCGTCTTCCAGGACGTCTCGGCCACCCTGGCCGAGCATTGGCGGGGCGGGGCGATTCCGGGGTCGGCCGAAGCCGCGTCGTCCCCGGCCGACTGAGCGCCCGCGCGTTGACTCGGGCGGGTCCGTCTGTATAAGAGCCCGCTTCCGTCTGCGGGGTTCCCTGCGGGCTCTGCTTTCTTTGCTATTTCTTCAGGACGCCAATCATGTACGCGGTGATCAGAACCGGCGGCAAACAGTACCGGGTCGAACCTGGCGACGTGCTGGTGGTCGAAAAGCTGGGCGGTGAGCCCGGCGCCGACGTGGCCTTTTCCGACGTCCTGATGCTTGGCGACGGCGCCTCGGTCACCGTGGGCGCGCCCACGGTCGAGGGGGCGGCGGTCAACGCCACCCTGATCGAGACCCGCAAGGGCGAGAAGGTCCGGATCTTCACGAAGATCCGTCTCCAGGGCTACCGCCGCACCCGCGGCCACCGGCAGCCCGAGACGGTCCTGCGCGTCACCTCCATTTCCGGCGCCGGCAAGACGGCGGCGTGGGACGGCGTGGTCGACCTGACCCCGAAGGCCCTGCTGGACGCCAAGGCCCGCAACCTGACGACCCTGGTTTCCGCCCTCGAGGCCGCCGCGCCCGCCGCCGCCCCGGCCAAGGCGCCTGCCAAGGCCAAGGCTCCGGCCAAGGCCAAGGCCGCGCCTGCGGAGACCGCCGAGGCGGCTCCGGCGGAAAAGCCCGCCGCCAAGAAGGCTGCGCCGAAGAAGGCCGCGGCCAAGAAGACCGACGCCGAGTAAGCGTCGGAACCCAAGTTTCAGGAGGCCCCCATGGCTCACAAGAAATCCGGCGGTTCCTCGCGCAACGGGCGCGACTCGGCGGGCCGCCGCCTCGGCGTCAAGAAGTTCGGCGGTGAAGCGGTCCTGGCCGGCAACATCATCGTGCGCCAGCGCGGCACCAAGTTCTTCCCGGGCGACAATGTCGGCATGGGCAAGGACCACACCCTCTTCGCGACCGCCCACGGCGCCGTGAAGTTCATCACCAAGCGTGATGACCGCACCTACGTCTGCGTGGAAAACGCGGCCGGCTGACGCGGACCTTCCCGAAGGTCCGCCTGCCTGGCGGACCGGAGGACCTCCCGAAGCGGGGAGCCCGGACGCCGGGCTCCCCGTTTTCGTTTTCAGGCCCCCGGCAGAGGGGCCGGGAGGTTTCCGCCATGCTTTCCGTCCAGTTCCAGCCCGTCTTGGAGACGCCCCGCCTGCAGCTGCGGCCCCTGCGCCTGTCGGATGCCCCGCGGATCGCGGCCCTATGCGCCGACTTCGAGGTGGCGCGCACCACGGCCCGCATTCCCCATCCCTACACTCTCGCGGACGCCGAGGCGTTTCTCGCCTCAGGCGAGACCCTGGATCCCGACCTGGAGGCCCGCTTCGCTCTGGACCATCCGGACGAGGGCCTGGTCGGCGTCCTGTCCTTCTTCGGCGAGCCCGCCCCGGCGACGGAGATCGGCTACTGGCTGGGCCGGCCCTACTGGGGCGCCGGCCTGATGACCGAGGCGGTGACCGCCGCCCTGGCCTGGGCCGCCCGGGACTGGGGCCGGACCCATGTCCGCGCCTGGCGATTGGACGAGAATCCGGCGTCGGACGCGGTGTTGGTGAAGGCCGGGTTTCTTTACACCGGCGAGCGTCGTCAGACCTTCGTGCTCTCGCGCGGCGAGTTCCTGCCGTCGCGCGGCCAGATCTGGATGGCCTGATTTTGCCGGTGGGACGTGCTAGGGCGAGGCCATGAAGTTCCTGGACCAGTGCAAGATCTACATCCGCTCGGGCAATGGCGGCGGCGGCGCCGTGTCCTTCCGGCGGGAGAAGTACATCGAGTACGGCGGCCCGGACGGCGGCGACGGCGGCCGGGGCGGGGACGTCTGGATCGAGGCGGTGGAGGGGCTGAACACCCTGATCGACTACCGCTACCACCAGCACTTCAAGGCCGGCACGGGCATCCATGGGATGGGTCGCAACCGCCACGGCGCCGCCGGCGATGACGTCGTGCTCAAGGTCCCCGTCGGCACCGAGGTGCTGGACGAGGACCGCGAGACCCTGATCGTCGACCTCGACCACGCCGGCCAGCGCGTCCTGCTGGCCAAGGGCGGCAATGGCGGCTGGGGCAATGACCGCTTCAAGGGCCCGATCAACCAGGCCCCCTACCACGCCAACGCCGGCCAGGACGGCGAGGAGAAGTGGATCTGGCTGCGTCTGAAGCTGATCGCCGATGTCGGCCTGGCCGGCCTGCCCAACGCCGGCAAGTCCACCTTCCTGGCGGCGGCCAGCGCCGCCCGGCCCAAGATCGCCGACTATCCCTTCACCACCCTGGCCCCCAACCTCGGCATCGTCGACCTGTCGTCCGAGGAGCGTTTTGTCATGGCCGACATCCCCGGCCTGATCGAGGGCGCCTCGGAGGGCGCCGGCCTGGGCACGCGCTTCCTGGGCCACGTGGAGCGCACGGCGGTCCTCATCCACCTGGTGGACTGCACCCAGACCGACGTGGCCGAGGCGTGGCGGACGGTCCGGCATGAGCTGGAGGCCTACGGCGCCGGCCTGGCCGACAAGTCCGAGATCCTGGCCCTTTCCAAGGTCGACGCCCTCGATCCTGACACCCTCCAGATGCAGAAAGAGGCGCTGGAAGCCGCCTCCGGGCGTCCCGTGGCCCTTGTCTCGGGCGTCTCCGGCCAGGGCGTGAAGGACCTCCTGCGCGAGGCCTGGCGGCAGGTCCTGGCCCGCCGCGCCGAGGCGAAGGCGGCGGGGGAGACCGCGGGAGACTGGCGGCCGTGAGCGGCCTCGCCTCCGCCCGCCGCGTCGTCGTCAAGATCGGCTCGGCCCTCGTCGTCGGACCCGACGGCGCCCCGGACGCCGCCTGGCTTTCCGACTTCGCCGCGGACCTCGCCCGGCTGAGGGCGCGGGGCCAGCAGGTCCTGGTGGTGTCCTCTGGCGCCGTGGCCCTGGGCCGCCGCCGCCTTGGCCTGGGTCGCAAGACCCTGACCCTGCCCGAGAAGCAGGCCGCCGCCGCCGCCGGCCAGTCGGCCCTCATGCACGCCTGGGAGGCGGCCCTGGAGCCTCACGGCCTGCCGGTCGCCCAGGTCCTGCTGACCCGCGACGACACCGAGATCCGCCGTCGCTGGCTCAATGCGCGAGCCACCCTGGAGACCCTCCTCGACCTGGGGGTCGTGCCGGTGGTCAACGAGAACGACACGGTGGTCACCGAAGAGATCCGCTACGGCGACAACGACCGGCTGGCGGCCCGCGCGGCCCAGCTGATTGGCGCCGACCTCCTGGTCCTTCTCTCCGACGTCGACGGCCTCTACACGGCGGACCCAAGGTCGGACCCCGCCGCCGCCCACGTGCCCCTCGTCACCGACCTCGACGCCGGGATCGAGGCCATGGCCGGCGGGGCCAATGCGGCGGCCGGTGTCGGCACCGGCGGCATGGCGACCAAGGTCATGGCCGCCCGGATCGCCCGGCAGGCGGGCTGCGCCACCCTCATCACCGCCGCCCTCACCCCCCA
>CAIMLY010000136.1 GCA_903842425.1 uncultured Alphaproteobacteria bacterium
CCTGCATCGAGATAGGTCGCACGGCCGAGAACCCCTGGGGCAAGCCGCTCCAGGGCTTCCCTCTCGCCGAGTCCCACATGGGGTAATGACTTCGGCAAGCTGGTGGAGGCGCCCCCTGAAGCGCCCCGCCCTTCAAGCAACTCCAGGGCCCGAAACAGCCCTTCGGAGTTCAATTCGAAACTCGGGTCCGACGACATCCGGTTCCTGCTCCTGCGGCAACGCCCTTGGTCGGCGGCCCTAGTTCCCCGCCAGCACGCTGTGCCGGCGGCTCCAGGCCAGGTAGACGGCCAGGCCCACGAGGTTCCAGCCCAGGAAGAGCCAGCGGGTCAGGGCCGGCAGGCTCCAGAAGAGGTAGAGGCATCCGGCGATCGCCAGGGGGCCGACGATCCACCAGAGCGGCGTGCGGAAGGGCCGGGGCAGGTCGGGGCGCTGCATCCGCAGGATCATCATGGACAGGGCGGTGGCGACGAAGGCGGCCAGGGTGCCGGCGTTGGCCAGCTCGGCGATCAGCTTGAGCGGCGCGGCGCCGGCGATGACTGCGGCGAGGACCGCCGTGAACAGGGTCACCCGGACCGGCGCGCCGCGGGGGCTGACCCGGGCGAGGGCGCGGGGCAGGAGGCCGTCCCGGGCCATGGCGAAGAAGACCCGGCTCTGGCCGAACATGAAGGCCATGATGACGGTGGGCAGGGCGATGACGGCGGCGGCCGCGATCAGGGTGGCGGCGAGGTCGTGCCCGCCGGACCTCAGGATGAAGGCCAGGGGCTCATCGCTCTTCGAGAAGGCCTGCCAGGGCGACGCGCCGAGGGCGGCGGCTGCGACGGCCATGTAGATCACGGCGCAGGCGACCATGGAGCCGATGATGCCCAGGGTCAGGTCCCGGCCCGGGTCCTTCGCCTCCTCGGCGGCGGTGGAGATGGCGTCGAAGCCGTAGAAGGCGAAGAAGATCAGGGCCGCCGCCGCCATCACCCCCTGCGGCGCGCCGTCGGGTCCGGTATGGGCGGCGAAGCCGAAGGGCAGGAAGGGGCTGAACCGGGCCGGATCGAAGGCCGGCAGGGCCAGGGCCACGAAGGCCGCAAGGGCGGCGAGCTTCAGCACCACCAGGGCGATGTTGGCCGTGGCGCTCTCGCGCACGCCCACCAGCAGCACGCCCGCGACCGCAAGGGTGATGAGGACGGCCGGCAGGTTGACGAGCCCGCCCGCCTGCCCGGTCAGGAGCCCGCTGGCCAGGGCGGGCGGGAGGACCAGGCCCCGGGCCTCCAGGAAGCCCTGGGCATAGCCGGACCAGCCCACCGCCACCGCCGAGCAGACCACGGTGTATTCCAGGATCAGGCTCCAGCCGATGATCCAGGCGACCAACTCGCCCATGCCCGCGTAGGAGTAGGAATAGGCGCTGCCCGCGTGGGGCATGAGGGTGGCCATCTCGGCATAACAGAGGGCGGCCAGCATGCAGACGACGCCGGCGATGGCGAAGGACAGTATGACCCCCGGGCCCGCAAGGCCCGCGCCCACGCCGGTCAGGGTGTAGATGCCGGTGCCGACGATGGCGCCCACCCCCAGGGCGACCAGGTGCGGCCAGCGCAGGGTCGGCGCAAGCTCGTGGTCGCCCTGCGCCGCCGGGCGCTGGTCGACGGCCCTGCGGCGCGTGATGAAGCTCATGTCCTGCCCTTCCCTGCCCCTGTGCGGCGGACCGCAGGGCGACCATGGCCCGCATTGGCGCGGCCGGGCAAGGGGCGTAGGAAGGGACGGAATGCAGCGCGCGGGGAGGTTCCGGTCATGATGTCGCTGAGGGGGCTGGCCTCTGCGGGCCTCGTATGGCTGGCCCTTGCGGCGGGGCCTGCGGTCGCGGCCTCACCCGCCCTCGACG
>CAIMLY010000137.1 GCA_903842425.1 uncultured Alphaproteobacteria bacterium
GAAGACCTTCCTGGAGCACGTGACGCTCAAGGATATCGGCTCCGCCCTCAGGACCCAGGTCCGCGCCCTGGAGGCCCTGAAGCTGCGTCTGGCGAGCCAGATCCTGACGGCGATCAAGGCCCATCCAGACCTGCTGGCCCGCTACCGCCTGCTGGTCTCCCTGCCGGGCGTCGGCCCCATCGTCGCCGCCACCCTGCTGATCCGCATGCCGGAACTGGGCGGGATGCGGCGCGGCCAGGCCGCATCCCTGCTCGGCGTCGCCCCCTTCGACCGCGACAGCGGCCAATGGAAGGGCCTGCGCTTCATCAGCGGCGGACGCGCCCGACCCCGGCGGATGCTCTACCTGGCCGCCCTCGTCGCCAAGCGCTTCGATCCCGGCCTGAGGGCCTTCGGCGAGACCCTCAAGGCCAGGGGCAAACCGCCCAAGGTCGTCACCGTCGCCGTCATGCGTAAGCTCATCGAAGCCGCCAACCTCGTCCTCCAGAGAGGCCAGCCCTGGGTCAAAGTCATGACTGCATGAAACATGGTTGCTCCGGCCCGCTACGCGGTCCACCTCCCCCTCAGGGAGGAATTGGAGGGCGGCCATAACCGCCGCGGATAGGGCTCTTGCCAATTGACCAATATCGGACAGCGCCCGCGCGGCGCAGGGTGCACGCTGGTCTTGCAACCTCAACAGGACATCCGATGGCTCTCCTCCGAAACCTGATCCTGGCGGCCGCGGTCGCCGGCGCGGCGGCGCCCCTGGCCGCCCAGGCGGCTCCGGCCGCAAAGCCCGCCAAGGCTCCCGCCGCGGCCGCAGCCCCGGCCCTCGATCCCGACGCCGCCGCCGCCCTCGACCGCATGGGCGCCTACCTGCGCACCCTGAAGAGCTTCGACATCCACGTCGAAAGCGGCACGGACACCATCCTGAACAACGGCCAGCGCATCCAGGTGGACCGGACGGTCGACTACGCCGTCGAGACGCCCAACCGCCTGGCCGCCCGGCTTGAGGGCCCGCGCGGCGTGGTCAACGCCACCTACGACGGCGCCGCCTTCACGGTGGCGGGAGAGGATGGCTACTACGCCCAGGCGCCCCTGACCGGCTCGATCGGCAGCCTGCTCAGCAAGGCCTACACCGCCTACGGCATCGACTTCCCCCTTCAGGACCTGTTCCGCTGGGGCGATCCCTCCTCGGTGACGGAAAAGCCGACCGAAGGCTTCAGGGTGGGTTCGGCCCGGGTGGGCGGGGTCCTGACCGACCACTACGCCTTCCGCCAGCCGGGCGTCGACTTCCAGGTCTGGATCGACCAGGGGGACAAGCCCCTGCCCCGCAAGATGGTCATCACCTCCCTGACCGATGCGGCCCAGCCCCAGTACACGGCCCTGATCACCTGGAAGCTGAATCCGCGCCGCACCGACGGCCAGTTCACCTTCAAGCCCGCGCCTGGCGCCAAGCAGATCCGGTTCCGCGACGAACCGGTCGCGAAGTGAGGAGACCCGACATGCGAATCCGACCCCTTCACCTGATGGCGCCGGCCCTGGCCCTGGCGGTCATCCTTCCCGCCGAAGCCTTCTCCCAGGCCCGGGGAGCCGCCCGCGGCGGCGCCCCCGTCGCCCGCGCCGCCGTCGGACCGGGCCCCGGCCCCGCCCAGCGGATCGACGGCCCCCGCGACGTCCGGTCCTCGGCCCGCAGCAGCGTCAATCCCCAGGGCCGGGGCAATGTGAACGTCGGCAGCGGCGGCAACACCGTGGTGGTCAACAACGGCCGGCCCATGGACCAGCGCCGCTATGGCGCCCCGCCTCCGGGCTACCGCCCGGGCGGCTACTACTATGGCGGCGGCTACTACTATGACGACAACGACAACGAGTTCCTGGAGTTCGTCGGCAAGACCGCGGCGGTGACCGCGGGGGCGGCCATCGTCGGCTCCATCCTCACCAGCAAGCCGACCGACAGCAGCGGCGGCGACTGCAAGGAACAGATGTCGGGCGGGCAGGTCTACCTGTACTGCAACGGCAAGTACTACCAGCCGGTCCAGACCAGCAGCGGCACGGGCTACCAGGTGGTCAACGCCCCGCCGAAGTAGGCGCCGGGCGCGGAAAAGGGCTGGCGCGGGGGGCGGCGGCGGGGCATCGATCCGGAACGCCAAGCCGGAGACGCCCCATGCCCACCCTCGCCGACCTCTGCGACGCCCA
>CAIMLY010000138.1 GCA_903842425.1 uncultured Alphaproteobacteria bacterium
CCGTTCGGCGACTTCCACATCTTCTTCAGGTTGAATTCCTTCACCCGGGCCTCGTCCGGGGTGATGGTGGCGCACTTGACGCCCACGCCGTGCCGCTTGATCGCCTCCGCGGATTCGATGGTGACCTTGTCGTCCGTGGCGTCGCGGTGCTCCATCCCCAGGTCGTAGTAGTCGAGGTCGATCTCCAGGTAGGGGAAGATCAGCTTGTCCTTGATCCACTGCCAGATGATGCGGGTCATTTCGTCCCCGTCGAGGTCCACGACAGGGTTGGCGACTTTGATCTTGGCCATGACGGGCGCGCACTCCTCGGCGAAACGGATCGGTTCTGCAGGTGCTATACCCGCCCCTGAGCCCGGCGCAAAGGCCGCGGCGGCGGCTTGCGCTTGCGCCGGGGGACGCCAGGCCTGAAAAGGGCCCGGCATGACCCTGACCGCTCCCGCCATCATCCTCGACCGTCCCCAGCTGGCGCAGAACATCGGCGCCGTAGCCCGGGCCATGGCCAATTTCGGCCTCTCGGACCTGAGGCTCGTGGCGCCCCGTGACGGTTGGCCGCAGGAGCGGGCCTGGGCCGCCGCCTCGGGGGCGGAGTGGCCCCTCAACGCCGCCCGCGTCTATGAGACGGTGGCCGAGGCCATCGCCGACCTGGCCCTGGTCCAGGCCACGACCGCCCGGCCCCGGGAGCTCCAGCTTCCTGTCCTGACCCCCCGGGAGGCCGTCGAGCAGGCCCACGCCGAGGCGGGGCAGGGGCTGCGGACCGGCCTCCTCTTCGGCGCCGAGCGGGCCGGCCTGGAGACCGCCGACATCGCCCTGTGCCAGGCCGTCGTGACCCTGCCGGTGGATCCCCGCTTCCGGTCGCTGAACCTGGCCCAGGCGGTGATCATCCTGGCCTACGAGTGGCGCATGCGCCTGGACGCGGGCGCCCCGGCCAGCTTCCGTCCCGGGCCCGAGCCTGCGGACGCCGCTAGCCTGATGGGGCTCTATGGCCACCTCGAGGACGAACTCGAGGCCGCCGGCTTCTTTCATCCGCCCGAGAAGAAGCCCTCCATGGTCCAGAACCTGAGGTCCGCCCTCGGCCGGGCCCGGTTCAGCGAGCAGGAGGTCCGGACCTTCCGAGGGGTGATCACCGCCCTGTCCCGGGGCCGGGGCCGGGTGCTCGAGAAAATCGCGCGCCAGAAGGCCGAGGCCGGGCGCAACGCCACCTGACAGGAGCCGGACATGACCGACCTTGACGCCCTCCGCGAGGCCGCCCGCGCGGCCTACGTCTTCACCCTGCCGCTGATCGAGATCGCCACGACCCGGGGCCGGGGGCTGGCCGTCGGTTCGCCCATGAACACCTTCGGGCATATGCGGAACCTGGCCGACCACACCGCCCGCAAGGTGACCACGCCCAACAACGATACGTACTACTCCACGGCCCAGGTCGACCTGTCGGCGGGGCCGGTGACCCTGACCCTGCCGCCCTCCGGCGACCGGTACCTCTCGGTCCAGTTCATGGACGCCTACAGCAACACCTTCGCCCTCCTGGGCACGCGGACCACGGGCGGGGAGGGCGGGACCTACACCCTGGTGGGGCCGGGCGACGCCTCCGAGCCCGGCCCGAGGGTGCTGCGCTCTCCGACCCGGCATGTCTGGGTCCTGGCCCGGATCCTGGTGACGGGTCCGGCGGACGCCGCCGCCGCCAAGGCGGTGCAGACGGGCCTCTCCATGCAGGGACCGGCCGTCCCGGACCCGGGCGCCTTCGCGGCGCGGTCAGCGGACTGGCGGGACTACCTGTCCTCGGCGGCGAAGCTGATGCAGCTCAACCCGCCGACGGCCCTGGACGGACTGATGCTCCGCCGGATGGCGCTCCTGGGCCTGGAGGCGTTCGATCCGGACCGGTTCACCCCGCAGGAGGCCGCGGCCATCGCCGAAGGCGTGGAGCAGGGCCGCAGGTTCGGCCGGGGCGCCGGAGGTCTGACCGGATCCAACTTCATCGACGGATGGTCCTATCCGGACGCGCGCCTGGGGAACTTCGGCCAGAACTACGCCCTGCGCGCCGCCGTCGCCGTGGGTGGGCTCGCCGCCCTGCCGCCCGAGGAGGCCATGTACATGCGCGCCGAGGGCGACCTGCCCCGAGCCCTGTTCGATGGCCAGCGCAGCTGGCGGCTGCACTTCCCGGCGGACCGCCGGATCCCGGTGGACAGCTTCTGGTCCCTCAGCCTCTACGAGGCGACCGAGGACGGTCAGTTCTTCTTCACCCGCAACGACCTGGACCGCTTCGCCATCGGTGATCGGACGCCGGGCCTCGCCGACAACCCGGACGGCTCCCTCGACATCTGGATCGGCGCCGCCTCGCCGGGCCCGGAGCGGCAGTCCAACTGGCTGCCGGCGCCGGAGGGTCCCTTCGCCCTCTTCATGCGGGCCTACCTGCCGCGGCCCGAGCTGCTGGACGGCCGCTGGCGCCTGCCCCCTGTCGAGCCTGCCTGACCTCGCCGGCGTTGCAATTCACGCCCCGCTGGGGTAAGGACCGCGCCTTCCGCGCGTGGGACCTTCGCGTCCTTCGCCGGCATGACGGGCAGATGCAGAGCCGCCGTTGAGATCGCGGTCCCCATGGGGCGCCGCCGGCCTGCGTCACTTGAAGAGAGACGACACATGTCGAAGCGCCACTCGGCGAAGTACAAGATCGACCGGCGGATGGGCGAGAACATCTGGGGTCGCCCGAAATCCCCGGTCAACCAGCGCTCCTACGGCCCTGGCCAGCACGGCCAGCGCCGCAAGCAGAAGACCTCGGACTTCGGCCTGCAGCTGCGGGCCAAGCAGAAGCTGAAGGGCTATTACGGCAACCTCACCGAAAAGCAGTTCTCGCGCACCTACGCGGAAGCCGCCCGCCGGAAGGGCAACACGGCCGAGACCCTGATCGGCCTGCTGGAAGCCCGGCTGGACGCGGTGGTCTACCGCGCCAAGTTCGTGCCCACCGTCTTCGCCGCCCGCCAGTTCGTGAACCACGGCCACGTGACCGTGAACGGCAAGCGGGTGAACATCGCCTCGTACCGCGTGAAGATCGGCGACGTCGTGCAGGTGCGTGAGCGCTCGCGCAACATGGCCCTCGTCCTCGAGGCCCTTCAGTCGGGCGAGCGCGATACACCGGATTACATCGAGGTTGACGCCAAGGGCATGTCGGCCCGCTTCATCCGGACCCCGGAGCTGGCCGAGGTGCCCTATCCGGTGAAGATGGAACCGAACCTCGTGGTCGAGTTCTACGCGTCCTGATCCGGGCGCGCCGCGAGAAGAACAGGGGCCCCGGAGCGATCCGGGGCCTTTTTCGTTGGCGGGCGCTTGCAGAGCGCCTCGCTTTGCCCCGGAATGGGCGGGTGCTGTCCCGCCGCTTCCTCCTCGCCGGAACCCTGGCCCTCGCGGGCTGTGCGAGCCTGTCGCCGCCAGAGCCCCATCCTGCGGCGGGGCCCTTTCCCGAGCTGGAACCGGTCCGCCTCGTCCGGGCCGGACCGGAGAGCCTGGTGATCGAGGTCGCCAGCCGGGGCTGCGAGGGACGGCCGGACATGGTCTTCCATCTCGAGCGCCGGGGCGGAGTGGCCGCCATCGCTTTCGCGCGGCGGCGGTTGCAGACCTGCCGCGGCCAGCCGCCCGGGTGGGTGGACGTGACGTTCAGCCGCCAGGATCTGGGCCTATCTGCGGACGAGGCTGTCTTTGTCCTCAATCCCCTGTCGGCGGGACCGGATCGATGAAGCGGCCGACCATCTCCTGCGGCACACGCCGGGGGCGGCCGCCCTCGCGCTCGACCAGGCACCAGGTGGTGCGCACTTGGGCGCACATGGCGCCGTCCGGGCCGTCGATCCGCACATAGCGGTCAAAGCGGGGACCCTCGGCCTCCCGGGCCACCCAGGTCCGGCCCGTCGCCGTCTCGCCCGGCATGAGGGCGCGGCGGTAGTCGACCTCGTGCCGCAGGCAGATCCAGGCCCATCGCGCCTGGTCCTCCGCGGTCTGGCGGGCCGCCCAGTGGGAGATGGCCAGGTCCTGGGCCCAGGACAGGTAGACCACGTTGTTCACGTGGCCATTGTCATCGATGTCCGAAGGCTGCGGCGCAAAGGCGCGGGTGAAGACCTGCTGGCCCTCCGGCGGCTCGAACAGGCGGCTCACGGGGCGCCGGTCAGGCGATCAGGCCCTGCTCTGCCATGTGGGTCTTGAGCTCGCCGGACTGGAACATCTCCTTGA
>CAIMLY010000139.1 GCA_903842425.1 uncultured Alphaproteobacteria bacterium
CGCGCATCTGTTCGGCGAGGGCCTCCATGAGCTTCTCGAACCCGCCCATGGCCTCGATCTGGGCCTTCTCCTCGTCGGTCAGGAACTGGTCGGAAATCTTCTTGAGCCACTCGGCCGGGATGTCGGAAACCCCGAAACCTTCAAGTTTTTCAAGACCCTTGAAGACATGACCAAAGACCTGGTCGAACCGGTCAAGGTTCTTCTCGTCCTTCACCAGGGCGGACCGGGCGAGGTAGTAGAAGTCATCGACGTTGCGGTCGATCACGCCCTTGTCCATCGCCTCCATGAGCATGAGGTACTCCTTGAGGGTCACGGGGACCTTGGCCTCGCGGAGTTCGGTGAAGAAGCGCATGAACATGGTGGACGTCCCCTGGCGGGCCGAACGAGTGTTTGACGCCCGAATGTGAGGCCGCCGCGGCCGGCTGTCCAGTCCGGGAAGCCTCAGAAGGCCGGGCGGCGGCGCAGGATGAACTCCCGGTCCAGGGTCCGCCCGACGGGGAAACCGTACTCGCCGACCCTCTCGAAGCCGCGCCGGGCGTAGAACCTCTGGGCGCCGTGGTTCTCCGACCAGACCCCGATCCAGAGGTCCGGCGGCGAGAAGCCCGCCATCCAGTCCATGACCGCCTCGAAGAGCCGGCTTCCCGCGCCCGCACCCTGGGCCGCCCGGGTCAGGTAGATGCGCTTCAGCTCCAGGGCCCCGGCCCCGACCTCGGGGTGGGGCAGGCCGCACGGGCCCGCGGTGGCGTAGCCGAAGGCGTCGCCGTCAGGGGTCTCGGCCAACCAGCTGGCCTGCCGCGGGTCCGCGAGGCTCCGCCGCGTGGCCTCCAGGTCGTAGGCCTCGGCGAGGTAGGCCGCCAGGTCCCCGGCCGGATAGAGGTGGCCAAAGGTCTCCACGAAGGTCTCGCGGCCGAGGCGGGAGAGGAGGGGGGCGTCCGCCGCCGCGGCCCGCCGGAGGATCGGCTGTGTCATGTCGGGGCCATACAACCGCCGTCGGCGCTCTGGAAGGCGCCCTTGGGCCGCTCGTCATTGCGGCCGCGGGGCGGGATGTCTAGGTTCCGGGTCTCAGGACGGGGATTCCCATGGCGGACGCAGAAGACATCGCAACGCTTTCCTTCGAGCAGGCCCTCGCCGAGCTTGAGCGCATCGTCAGCCAGCTCGAGACCGGCCAGGCGCCCCTCGAGGACTCGATCGCCCTCTATGAACGCGGCGCCCGGCTCAAGGCCCACTGCGAGGCCCGGCTGGAGCAGGCCCGCCTCAAGGTCGAGAAGATCGTCGTCGGTCCGGGCGGCGCGGTCGCCTCCGAACCCGCCCGGTTCGAGTGAACCCCGAGACCGAACGCCGTCTGTCGGCCGCGGCCGCCCGCACCGATGCGGCGCTGGCCGCCCTGCTGCCGCCGGTGGAGGGCCCGGAGGCGCGCCTTGCTGAAGCCATGCGCTACGCCGCCCTCGGGCCCGGCAAGCGCCTGCGGCCCTTCCTCGTCTTCGAGGCGGGCGACCTGCTGGGAGTCGAGCCTGCGCGGCTGGACCGGGCGGCCTGCGCCCTCGAATGCGTGCACGCCTACAGCCTGGTCCACGATGACCTGCCCTGCATGGACGACGATGACCTGCGGCGGGGGCGGCCGACGGTCCACAGGGCCTTCGACGAGGCGGCGGCCGTGCTGGCCGGCGACGCCCTCCAGGCCCTCGCCTTCGAGATGCTTGCAGACCCTGCGACGCATCCGGACGGCCGTGTGCGGGCCGACCTCGTGGTCGCCCTCGCCCGCGCATCCGGCGCCCGGGGCATGTGCGGGGGCCAGATGATCGACCTTTCCGGCGTGGGCGAGGACCTGGGCGCCGTGGCGAGGATGCAGCGCCTCAAGACCGGCGCCCTGATCTCGGCCGCCTTCGAGCTGCCCCTCTTGATGGCCCATGCCGGAGACGGCGAGCGCCACGCCCTGCTGGCCTTCGCCCATGACCTGGGACTGGCCTACCAGATCGTCGATGACCTCCTGGACGTAGAGGGGGATGCCGGCGTGGTGGGGAAGGCGACGGGCAAGGACGCCGCCCGGGGAAAGACCAACTTCGTCACCCTGCTGGGGGTCGATGACGCCCGGGCCCGGCTCGACCTGATCGCCAGCCAGGCGCGCGCCCACCTGGACCCGCTGGGCGACCGGGCGGGGGGGCTGCGCGCCTGCCTGGATTTCGTGCTTGATCGGCGAAGCTGATTGCGAGCAAAGCAAGCGACATGCCGCCCCTGACTCCGCTCCTCGACACCGTCTCCTCGCCCGCCGACATCCGTGGGCTCTCGGTCCCCCAGCTGCGACAGCTGGCCGACGAGGTCCGGGCAGAGACGATCGACGCCGTCTCCCAGACCGGGGGCCACCTCGGCGCGGGCCTCGGCGTGGTGGAGCTGACGGTCGCCCTGCACCACGTCTACCAGACCCCGGATGACATCCTGATCTGGGACGTCGGCCACCAGGCCTATCCGCACAAGATCCTGACGGGCCGGCGCGACCGGATCCGGACGCTCCGGCAGGGCGGGGGGCTGAGCGGCTTCACCAAGCGGGCGGAGAGCCCCTACGATCCCTTCGGTGCGGCCCACGCCGCGACCTCGATCTCGGCGGCCCTCGGCTTCTGCGCGGCGCGCGACGCGGACGGGCGCTCCAACAGCGTCGTGGCGGTGATCGGTGACGGCTCGATGAGCGCCGGCATGGCCTACGAGGCCATGAACAACGCCTGCGAGACCACCGGCCAGCTGACGGTGATCCTCAACGACAACGACATGTCCATTGCCCCGCCGGTCGGCGGCATGAGCGCCTACATGGCCAGGCTGGTGTCCGGCGGCGGCTACCAGTCCCTTCGGAAGCTGGGCAAGTCGGTCGCCAGCGCCCTGCCGCGACCCCTCCAGGAGGCCGCCCGCAAGGCCGAGGAGTTCGCCCGGGGCATGGTGACCGGCGGCACCTTCTTCGAGGAGCTCGGCTTCTACTATGTCGGGCCGATCGACGGCCACGACCTCGAGGCCCTGGTCCCCATCCTGCAGAACGCCCGCGAGATCCGCGACCGTCCCGTGCTGGTCCATGTGGTCACCCAGAAGGGCAAGGGCTACGCCCCGGCCGAGAGCGCCGAGGACAAGCTGCACGCGGTGGCGCGGTTCGACGTCGTGACCGGGCGCCAGGCCAAGCCGGCCCAGCCTGCGCCGCCGTCCTACACCCGGGTCTTTGCGGACGCCCTGATCGGCCAGGCCGAGCGGGACCCCCGGATCGTGGCGGTCACCGCGGCCATGCCTTCCGGGACCGGCCTGGACCTCTTCGCCAAGCGCTTTCCGGATCGAACCTTCGATGTCGGCATCGCCGAGCAGCACGCGGTCACCTTCGCCGCCGGGCTGGCCGCCGATGGGATGAAGCCGTTCGCGGCGATCTACTCGACCTTCCTGCAGCGGGGGTATGACCAGGTCGTGCACGACGTGGCCATCCAGCGCCTGCCGGTGCGGTTCGCGATGGACCGGGCCGGCCTCGTGGGCGCCGACGGACCCACCCATGCGGGGTCCTTCGACATCGGATTCATGGGCGCGCTGCCCGGCATGGTGCTCATGGCGGCCGCGGACGAGGCCGAACTGGCCCGGATGGTGGCCACGGCTGCGGCCATCGACGACCGGCCGTCCGCCTTCCGCTATCCCCGCGGGGAGGGCCTGGGCGCCGAGGTCCCCGGTGCGCCGGAGCCCCTTGAGATCGGCCGGGGCCGGATCGTCCGCGAGGGCTCCACGGTCGCCCTGCTGTGCTTCGGCTCCCGGCTGGGCGAGTGCCTGAAGGCCGCCGACCTGCTGGCGGCCCGTGGGGTCTCGGCGACGGTGGCGGACGCCCGCTTCGCCAAGCCCCTGGACGAGGACCTCATCCTCCGGCTGGCCCGGGAGCATGAGGCCCTGATCACCGTTGAAGAGGGCGCCATGGGGGGCTTCGGCGCCTTTGTGCTGCAGATGCTGGCCACCCGCGGCGCCCTCGACAGGGGCCTGAAGGTCCGGACCCTGACCCTGCCGGATCTCTTCCAGGACCAGGACAAGCCCGAGGCCATGTACGCCCAGGCGGGCCTGGACGCGGCGGGCGTCGCCGCCACCGCCTTTGGCGTCCTGGGCGCCGGGATTTCCGCGACCGGCGGCCTCAGGGCCTGAGCGGCCGGTCTAGAAGGGCCAGATCCTGGCGACGACCGACTGGCCCGCCGGCGCCTTCTGCATGGCCGAGATGTCCCCGCGACCGCCGTAGTTGATGCGCGCCTCGGCGATCTGCGTGTGCCGGATCGTGTTGGCCGAGGAGATGTCCTCGGGCCGGATCATCCCTGAGATGGTCAGCTGCCGCATCTCGGCGTTGGTGCGGACCTCCTGGGTCCCCTCGATGATGAGGTTGCCGTTGGGCAGGATCCCCGTGACCACCGCGGCGACGGTCAGCGAGATGGCCTCGGCCCGGTTCACGCTGCCCGAGCCGGAGTTCGTGAAGTTTGACTCTGTGTTGAAGGGCGAGGTGTTGCTGAAGGCGTTACCCGGCGGCAGCAGGCGTCCAAGCTTCGCCTCCATGCCGAACAGGGTGCTCACGGACGCATCCGAGCTCGACGTGCGGTTGGACACCGAGGTGTTGGAGGTCTTGGCGGAGTCGTTGATCGCGATCTGCACGGTGACGATGTCGCCGATCCGGCTGGCCCGCTGGTCGATGAAGAAGGCCCGGGCGCCGCTGCGCCAGAGCGAGTTCGCCGAAGCGGGCGTCATCTCGGGCTGGCTGGCCATCATGCCAAGGTCGGGACGGCGTTCCTCGGGGGTCACGGGATAGGCCGAGGGGCTCAGGGTGGGGCCGAGGGCGGCGTCCGTCACCGTCGTGCAGGCGGCGAGGGGAAGGGCGGCGAGAAGAAGGGCGGCGGCGAGTCTCATGGGGCGGGACCTGTCCTGGAAGGCGTTCAGCGGCGTGCGATTCGGGTGGCGGCGGCGGCCCGGCCGGAGGGGGCGTCGGGACCTGTCTCCGCCTGGCCGGGGCCGGTGACCACGGCCTGGATCGTCTTGCGGGACGACAGGTTCTGAAGGGCGATCACCTCGCCGACGGCGCCGGGGCCAAGGGCCTTGACCTGAAGGGCCAGGGAGACGCCGCCGTTCTGGTAGGTGACCGTGACGAGGTCGCCGGGCTGGATGACCACAGGGGCCCCGACATCCCGGGCGGCGACCAGGGCGCCTTCCCGGAGGGGGCGCCGGGCGATCATGCCGATGGCCGCGTCGGCGTCCCTCAGGGCGTCGGCCGGGGCGGCGACGGCGCGGGTCCAGACCAGGTCCTCGGCGCGGATCTCCTCGCCTGCGGAAAGGCTGCGCGCATAGGCCAGGGCCTGGACCTCGCCACGGCGGACCGTCGCTGCAGGAGCCGACTGGCCGGGCCGGACGATGATCCGGCGCAGCCGGTCAGGATTGCCCCATTCGAGGCCGTTTCGGCGGGCGAGGAGCTGCACTGCGGTGGCGTCCAGCACCACGCTGGTCCCGGGCCGGGCCGCCACGCGGACCCCGGAGGCGGACCCCGCACCCTCGAAGATGTCGCCCAGGGTCACCACCCCGTCGGCATCGGTAGGGTCGGACCTGAGGGACACCGGCGCGCCGGCCATTGCGACGGCGGGAAGGAGCAGGATGGCCGAGACGGCGAAGGCGATCAGTCGCCGCATGGGATCAGCTCTTCACCTGGTTGGCGGTGGAAAGCATCTGGTCGGCCGAGGTGATCACCTTGGAGTTCATCTCGTAGGCGCGTTGGGCGACGATCAGGGCCGTGACCTCGGACACGGCGTCCACGTTCGAGGCTTCGGTGTAGCCCTGCAGAAGTACGCCGGTGCCATCCACCCCGGGGACGCTCAGGGTCGGGGCGCCGGACGACCCGCTCTCGAGGTAGAGATTGTCCCCGATCGCCTCGAGGCCGCCTTCGTTCACGAATGTCGCCAGTTCAAGGGTCCCGGCCACGGAGGGCGCCGTCTGGCCGGCCTGGCTGATCTGGATCTGGCCGGACTTGGAGATCGAGATGTCGATGGCATCCGGCGGAATGACCACGGCCGGCTGGATCTGGTAGCCATCGGCGGTCACCAGCTGGCCCTGGTCGTTGAGCGAGAGATTGCCCGCCCGGGTGTAGGCCAGTTCTCCCGTGGGCATGAGCACCTGGAGGTAGCCGCGGCCCTGGATGGCCACGTCCAGCTTGTTGCCGGTCTGGGTCATCGCGCCCTGCTCGGTGATCCGGTAGATTGACCCCGCCTTGACGCCGGCCCCGACCTGGAGGCCAGTCGGCACCACCGTTCCCTGGTCAGAGGACTGCGAGCCCGCCCGCTCCAGGGTCTGGTAGAGAAGGTCCTGGAACTCTGCGCGCTGTCGCTTGAAGCCCACCGTGTTCATGTTGGCGATGTTGTTCGAGATGACCTCGACATTGAGCTGCTGTGCGGCCATGCCGGTGGCGGCGGTGCGGAGAGCTTGCATGGGAAATCAGCCTTTCTACTCGACGCGTCCAAGCCGCTCGACCGTGCGCCGGGACAGCTCCTGGGTGTTTTCCATCATCCGGGCCAGGGACTCGTAGGCCCGCGTCACTTCGATCATGTCTGTGACCTGGAGGATGGGATTGACGTTGGATCCCTCCAGCATTCCCTGGCGGATCAGGGATCCCGGCGCCGGCTCGGGCTGCTGGTTGGAAGTATTGCGATACTGGTTGGACCCGACCTTCTCGAGCGTCGACAGGCTGTCGAAGGCCACCACGCCCAGGCGGCCGACCTGCTCGATCCCCTGGCTCATGGAGCCGTCCCGGGCGATCTCGACCAGCCCCTTCTTGGGATCGATGATCACCTCCGCCCCCCCGGAGTCGAGGACCGGCTGGCCGCTCTGGGTGACGATCCTTCCGGTGTCGTCCAGCCGGAAGTGGCCGTCCCGGGTGAAGCGCTCGCCCGCAGGCGTCTGGATCCGGAAGAAGCCCGGCCCGTCGATGGCGAGGTCGAAGGTGGCGTTGGTGGCGCGTAGAGCGCCCTGCGAGAAATCCCGGGCGAGGCCGTCATCAATGACGAACTTGATCGGGTTTGGACCATCCACGGTCCGCGCCGGCCCCTTGGGCTCGGTCCGCACCAGGGGCTGCTCGGCCTTGAAGCCTGTGGTGTCCGCGTTGGCGATATTGTTGGCGACGATGTCCAGCTGCCGCCGAAGCGTCATCTGGCGAGAAAGTCCTACGTAAAGCGCGATATCCATCGACTCTGGCGTCCGGTGCTGCCGACCCGAAGGTCCGCCATTCACCATGCAAGCCTCGGGCCAAGTCAAAACCCGTTATTAATCAACAAATAAAATGGTTAACTCCGGTCCGTGGGAGGATTTTGCCGGGTCGTTTTTCCCTGGGTTCGCGCCTGGGAAAAACGGATCGTTAACTAAACCTGGCCAAGGTGGAGGGCAGAATCTCCAGGAGTCGTGGCCGTGGCCAAGCCCCCCAAGAATGCCGAGTCGGAAGAGGTCGACCTCGAAGGCGCCGAGGGCGGTGAAGAGGCGGGCGGCAAGAAGAAGCCGCCGCTCAAGCTGATCATCATCGCCGCGGCCGCCGCCCTCCTTCTGGTGGGCGGAGGAGCGGGCGCCTACTTCGTGTTCTTCAAGAAGCCGCCGCCGCCGGCCGACGCCAAGGCCGAGAAGAAGGGCGAAGACAAGGAGAAGGGCAAGAAGAAGGACGGCGAGGGCGAGAAGAAGGATGGCGCCGCGGCGGCCGGGGACAAGGCCGTCGTTGTCACCGAGGGGCCCGACGGGGTCTTCTTCTGCGCCCTGCCCAACATGGTGGCCAACATGCAGGCCGGGGACGGCCGTCCCACCTACCTGAAGCTCAAGCTGACCCTCGAGGCGCCAGACCAGGAGACCGCCGACCTCATTCAGCCTTCCATGCCCCGGCTCCAGGACATGTTCCAGAGCTTCCTGAGGGAGCTCCGTCCAGAAGACCTCCAGGGGTCGCAGGGCACCCTTCACCTGCGTGCGGAGATCCTTCGGCGGGTCAACCTCGTGATCGCCCCGGCGCGCGTGAATTCGGTTCTGATCGAGGAGATGCTCATCAGCTAGCCCCCGGGCGCGGCTGGGCTTTGACGCCATGACGGACACGAACGACATTTCATCGAGTGCAGAGGAGGGCTGGGGCCGCAGCGAGTCCTCGGAGGGCCTCTCCGGCGCCGAGCGCATCCTGAACCAGGATGAGATCGACAGTCTCCTCGGGTTCGACCTCTCGGGTGATGACGCCTCCGAGCGCAACGGCATCCGCGCCATCATCAATTCCGCGCTGGTGTCCTACGAGCGCCTTCCCATGCTCGAGATCGTCTTCGACCGCCTCGTGCGGTACATGACGACCTCGCTGCGGAACTTCACCTCCGACAACGTCGAAGTCAGCCTCGACAGCATTTCCTCGATCCGCTTCGGGGATTACCTGAACTCCATTCCCCTTCCGGCCATCCTGGCCGTCGTGAAGGCCGAGCAGCTCGAGAACTATGGCCTACTCACGGTGGACTCCAACCTCATCTACTCCATCGTCGACGTCCTGCTCGGCGGGCGTCGCGGCACCGCGGCCATGCGGATCGAGGGGCGCCCCTACACCACCATCGAGCGGGTCCTTGTGCAGAGGATGGTCGAGGTCGTGCTGGCGGACGCCAAGCTGGCCTTCGAGCCGCTGACTCCCGTCACCTTCACCCTGGACCGGCTGGAGACCAACCCCAGGTTCGCCGCCATCGCCCGTCCGGCCAACGCCGCCATCCTCGTCAAGCTCAGGATCGACATGGAGGACCGGGGCGGGCGCATCGAGCTGTTGCTGCCCTACGCCACGCTCGAGCCGATCCGGAAAATGCTGCTCCAGCAGTTCATGGGTGAAAAGTTCGGCCGGGACAACATCTGGGAGGGTCACCTCGCGACCGAGCTCTGGACCACCCAGATGGACATCCGCGCCGTTCTGGACGAGCAGCAGCTGCCGCTCCAGACCGTCCTTAATCTCAAGGTGGGCGACACCCTGATGCTCAACGCCTCGCCAGACACGCCGGTCGAGCTGCGCGCCGGGACCGTCCACCTGACCACCGCCCGGATGGGGCGGCGGAACCACCAGATCGCCGTTCGCGTCGAGGCGCCCCTCACCCGGACCGCCCGCCGCGCCGTGCAGGAGATGACCAGCCCATGATTACCACTCTCCTCAACCTCCTTCTTGCGGGGCTCCTCTGCGGCGCCCTGGGAATGGGCTGGCGCCTGAACCAGCGCCTCAAGGTCCTGCGGGAAGGCCAGATGGGCTTCTCCAAGGCCGTGGCGGACCTCGACGCCGCCGCCGCCCGGGCCGAGCGCGGCCTCGCCGACCTGAAGGCCGCGAGCGACGAGATGGCCGAGGTCCTGGTCTCCCGGATCGAGCGGGCGCGGATCCTGGCGTCCAAGCTTGACCAACAGTTCGAAGCCGGAGCCCGGGCAGGTCTTGCCCTGGATTCCCGGGACCCTGAGGCTTCCGAGGCGGACATCGAGCGCCTCAGCCGGAACCTCGGCTCGCTCCTGGCCCAGAGCCGGGAGGTGCGCGCAAAGGCGCGGGAGCCCGTTGAGGCGCCTGTCCGTCGCGCTCCTGTCGGGGTCCGACGGCGGCCTGAGTTCGAGGATGACCTCTTCCTCGGGGGAGGCGCCGAGCCGGCCGCCCGGGCGGCGTTCGCCGGAGCGCGCCGATGAGCGGCATGCCCCGGATCCTCCCTCTGATCGGCGTTGCAGCCGGCGGCGTCCTCGCCCTGAACGCCCTGTCGGGTGTCAATGGCGCCCAGGACCTGTTCTCTGGCGCCAGGGCCTTTGCCCAGGATGTCGCCGCCCAGGCCGGGGCCGCTCCGGCCGCTTCCAAGCCGGGTGAGCCCAAGCCGGCGGACGCCAAGGCCGGAGAGGCCAAGCCTGGCGAAGGCGGCGCGGCGCCTGCACCGGCCAAGCCCCTGGTCTGCGCCCCTACCGCAGCCGAGCTCGCCAAGGAGGCCGGCCTGTCGCCGGCCGAACTCCAGATCCTGCAAAGCCTGGGGACCCGTCGGGGTCAGCTGGACCAGCGCGAGGCCGACTTCAGCACCCAGCTCGCCCTGCTGGCGGCCGCGGAGGCGAAGCTGGACGCCAAGGTGAAGACCCTCAACGGCCTCAAGTCTGACATCCAGGGCCTGCTCCGGGTCGGAGACGAACAGGAGGCCGCCGAGGTCGCCCGGATGGTCAAGGTCTTCGAGTCCATGAAGCCGCGGGACGCCGCGCCGCGCATGATGCTCCTGGCGGACTCGGTCCGCCTGCCCATCGCCGCCAAGATGAAGGAGAAGTCCCTGGGACTCATCCTGGCCCAGATGCCCCCGCCTGAAGCCAAGAAGCTGACCGAGTCCCTGGCCAACCGCTTTGCGCCGGTCCGTTCGGCGGCGGCGGCCTCCGGGGCCGCAGCGCCTGCAGCCCCCGCGTCGCCGCCTGCCGGGGCGCCTGCGCCTCGCGCCGCCGCTCCGGCGGCCCAGCCCGGTCCCGCCTGATCCATGTCCCTGCGCCGGTCCCTGGGGTCGAGTGTCGCGGCCGTGGCGATCGCCGCCGCCGTCTCCTCGCCCATTGGCGCACAGCCCGCCGCGGTCCGCCAGGACGTGAGGGTCGGCGAGGCGGTGGACTTCACGCGCCTGGATTTCGGGCCGGGGGTCGCGACGCGCCGGGACGGCGCCACCCTGACCATCACCTTTCCTGCAGGCGCCCGTCCTGACCTGTCGAGGTTCCGGACGGCGCCCCCCCGCTGGATCGAGGCCGCCCGGGTGGCGCAGTCCGGTGGGCGGACCCAGCTTGTCCTGACCCTTGCGGAAGACGCCGACATGCGGTCGGGCGTGGCCGACGGCGCCGCGTGGATCAACCTCTTCCCGAAGCCCGAGCCTGGTGAGCCGGCGCCCGCGGCGACCATGGCGTCCGCCGCACCCTCGGCCGAGGCCGCCGCACCGCTGAACCGTCCAGATCCCCTTCCCAGGGGTGGGGTGGTCAAGGGCGAGGTCGCCCTCGGGCAAGGGCAGGTGGTCCTCAGCTTTCCGTTCGCGAACCCGGCCGGCGCGGCGGTGTTCCGCAGAGGGGGCGCGATCTGGGTCGTCTTTGACGCCCCGGCCCGGCTCGACATCTCCACCTTTCCCCGGGGCCTGCGGCAGATGGCCTCTGCAGAGACCTTCCAGGGACCGGACTACGCCGCTGTCCGGATCGAGGCGCCTCCGGGGCTACCCTTCAGGGCGGAGTCTGCGGGGGCGACCTGGAGCGTCGCCCTGGGCAGGGCGCCCTCGCCGCAGAGCGCGCTTGTCCGGGTGGTCCGCGACGAGGCGGGCGGCCCAGCGGCCCTGAAGAGCGCGGTCGCCGGAGCCACCCGTGTGCTCCGGATCCCGGATCCCGTGGTCGGGGACCGGATGACCGTGGTCACCGCCCTGGGCCCAGCCAAGGGGTCGCCCCTGCGGAGGGAGTTCGCCCAGGTCAATGTCCTGCCTTCATCCCAGGGACTCGCCCTTGAGTCCTTCGTCCCGGACCTGGCGGTCACCCATGACGGCGACGTGGTCCGCATCGGCCGGCCCGAAGGCCTGGCCCTGTCGCCGATCTCGGTGGGCTCTGCGCCCGAGGACGCCGGGCTCAACACCCCGCGCCCGGCCATCATGCCGGCCCTCATCGACCAGACCGATTGGCCGAAGACCGGTCCCGATGGCTTCCTGGCCCGGTACAACGAACTCTTCACCGCCGCCGCCCAGGAGTCCCAGAAGGGCAAGGACGCGCCCACCGCCAACCGGTTCGCCCTTGCGCGGTTCCTGGTCGGCAGCGAGCTGGCCTTCGAGGCCATCGGCGTCCTCAACGACATGGCGCGCCGGACGCCCGAAGTGCTCGAGAATCCGGAGTTCCGTGGCCTGAGGGGTATCTCGCGGGTCATGGCGCGTCGCTATGCCGAAGCTGCGACCGACTTCTCGGCGCCTATCCTGGCTTCCGACCCCTCAGCCTCGCTATGGAGGGCGTACATCTCGGCCCAGCTGGGCCAGTGGACGGAGACCCGCAACGAGTTCGCGGCCGGCGCAGAGGCCTTCAACCAGTTCTCGCCGCTCTGGAAGTCGCGGTTTGCCCGGGCCGAGGCCCAGGCCGCGCTGTCGCAGGGGGATTTCGAAGGCGCTGACAAGGCCATCCGCCTGGCGCTCGAGGATCGTGCGGGCTCCGAGGAGACCCTGTCCGTCCGCCTCCTTCAGGCGCGGCTCCTGGAGGCGCAGGGCGCCAAGGAAAGGGCGCTGCGCATCTACCAGGCGGTCGCCACCGCACCCCTTCAGTGGCTGGCCACGCCCGCCGCGCTGCGCGCCGCCCGGATCCGCCTTGATGACGGCAAGATCAACGCCATTCAGGCGGCGGACGAGATCAACGCGCTTCGCTACCGTTGGCGTGGCGATGGAACCGAGCTGGAGATCATCCGAACCCTGGGGGGAATCTACCTGAGCCAGGGGCGCTATCGCGAGGCGCTTGAAACCCTCCGGTCGGCGGGGCGCTCCCTTCCGGACCTTCCTGAGGCGGTGCAACTCCAGGCTGACCTCAACACGTCCTTCCGCTCCCTGTTCATGGACGGCGTGGCCGACGGGCTCCAGCCCGTCCAGGCCCTGGCCCTCTTCCTGGACTTCAAGGAACTCACGCCGCTGGGGGCCGATGGCGACATGATGGTCCGCCGCCTGGTCGGTCGCCTCGTGAACGTCGACCTGCTGGAGCAGGCGGCCGAGTTGCTGAAGTACCAGACCGAGAACCGGCTGGACGGGGCGCCCAAGGCCCAGGTCGCCACCGACCTTGCGGTGATCTACCTGATGGACCGCAAGCCGGAACAGGCCCTTCAGGCGATCAACAATTCCCGCACCACCCTCCTGCCTCCGCCCATGCAGATGGAGCGTCGGCGCGTCGAGGCCCGGGCCCTGATCGCCCTCAACCGGCCCGATGACGCCATTGAACTCCTGGAGATGGACCGGACGCCCGAGGGCGAGGACCTGCGGACCGAAATCATCTGGCGACAGAAGAAGTGGCCGGCCGCCGCTGCGGCCTTCGAGCGGAGCCTCGGGGACCGTTGGCGCAACCCCGCCCCCCTGAGCCCCGAAGAGGAAGGCAAGCTCCTGCGCGCCGGAATCGCCTACAGCCTGTCCGGTGACGAGGCCGCCCTGGCCCGGCTTCGCACGCGCTTCAGCGGATTCATCGACCAGGCGCGCAATCCCGACGCCCTCCGGGTGGGACTGACCGGGGTCGAGACCGCCGAGGTCGGCGCCGCCGACTTCAGCAAGGTGACCGCTGACAACGAAGCCTTCTCGGGCTGGGTGGACAAGATGCGCACGAAGTTCACCAAGGCCGGCCCGGCGCCGGCGGCCCCCGGGCGCCCCGCCACGGCCGCAGCGCCTCCGGCTCCGCCGTCGCCCGCCCGGCCTCCGGCGCCCGCCCGTCCAGCCTGAGACAGGGTTCGGGCTCGCCGGGGCTGGCGGCAGGTCCTAAAGGGGCGCCTACCCTCCCGAAGCTCTCTGGAAGCTCTCGATCAGGCTTCCGGCGACCAGGCGCCAGCCGTCGACCAGCACGAAGAAGATCAGCTTGAAGGGCAAGGACACCACCACGGGCGGGAGCATCATCATGCCCATGCTCATCAACACGCTGGCGACCACCAGGTCGATGACCAGGAAGGGTACGAAGAGCAGGAAGCCGATCTCGAAGGCGCGCTTCAGCTCCGAGATCATGAAGGCCGGCGTCACCACGCGGATCGGGACATCCTGCGCGGTCGCGGGTCGTTCGATCTTTGACAGCCGGATGAAGAGGGCGAGGTCCTCGCGGTCCACCTGGCTCAGCATGAAGGTCTTCACCGGGCCGCTGGCCGCCTCCATGGCGGCCGGAAGCTCCATCTGGTTGTTCATCAGGGGACGGATTCCAAGGTCATAGGACTGCTGGAAGGTCGGCGTCATGACGATGGCGGTCATGAAGAGGGCGAGGCTGACCAGGACGGCGTTGGGCGGGCTTTGCTGCAAACCCAGGGCCGTACGCAGCAGGGACAGGACCACGACCATCCGGACGAAGGAGGTCGTCATGATGACGATGGAGGGCGCCAGCGACAGGACGGTCAGGAGGCCGATCAACTGGACGACCCTCTGGGTCAGGCCCGCCCCGGTCCCCAGGTCGATGTTCACGGCCTGGGCCAGCGCTGCGGCCGGCAGGAGCAGGCCGATGGCGCCGGCGATAAGGGCCAGGCGCGCCGCCTGGCGGATATCGGCGGCGAGGGCGGATCGCCGCGGGTCCTGGGTCTTCGCCGGGGTCATCCGTGAGGCTCCAGCGCCTGAGCGGGGCGCGTGAGCTCCCGGCCGTCGCCCAGCATCAGGAGCCGGGACTCGCCGTCGCATTCCACCAGGACCAGCCGGCGGGCAGGGTCGAGAATCAGGGTCTCGACCACCTTCATCCGTCGCTCCCGGCCCGGGGTGGTGATCCGGAAGACGCCGCCCGGGCCAAAGCGCCGCAAAAGCACCGCTGCAAGGCCGATGAGACCGAGGGTGAAGAGGAGGGCGAAGGTCGCCCGGGCCAGGGTGATCGGGTCCATGTCCACAGCCTGCCCGGAGGGTGTTAACGACCAATTAACCCTGTTTGTTTACCGCAAGGGCATGGACATCACCTCCATTCCCCTCTTCGCCATGTTCCGCGGCCGGATGAACTATTTCACCGAGCGGCAGCGGCTGGTGGCCGAGAACGTCGCCAACGCCAACACGCCGGGCTATCGCCCGAAGGACCTTGCGCCCTTCCGGTTCCGGTCCTCCGGGCCGTCAGGCCTCGCGCGGGGGGGATCTCCTGACCCGGAGGCGTCGACGGTGATGGCGGTCAGCCATCCCGCCCACCAAAGACCGACGGGCCCCGACGCCGCCGCCGCAGCCCGGGGCTACAGGCCCGAGCGCACCGCAGACGCCGTGACGACCCTCGACGGCAACCAGGTGTCCCTCGAGGACCAGATGATGCGCATGGCCGACTCGCGGATGAACTACGAGGCGGCCATCGGCTTCTACCAGAAGTCCATGTCCATGATCCGCACCGCCGCGCGGCCCCCCAGATAGGACCTCATGAATGGCTGACATCCGCCCCCCGGCCAACGCCGCCCAGGCCATCGCCGCCACCGCCCTCCGCGCCGAGCAGGCCAGGATGCGGATCATCGCCGAGAACATCGCCAATGCGAACTCGACCTCGCGGACGCCAGGCGGCGATCCCTATCGCCGCCAGGTGCCGGTCTTTGAGCCCGTGCGACTCGACGTGGGGCAGGGGGTCAAGATGGTCCGGGTCACACCTGACCAGAGCGACTTCAAGACCGAATATGACCCGGGGCACCCCTCTGCCGACGCCGAAGGCTTCGTGAAGCTGCCGAACGTCAACACCCTGATCGAGTCCCTCGACATGAAGGCCGCGCAGCGCGCCTACGAGGCCAACCTGACCGTCATCGAGACGGCCCGGTCGATGGACTTCCGAACCCTGGACCTCATCCGGAAATAGACGGGAGAAGCTGAATGATCACCGCCCTCAGCGTCGCCAAGGCCTATGCCGCCGCCCAACAGGGCGCCGGCGGCATGGGGTCGGATGCCGCCGGCGCCGCCGGCGGAGCCAACTTCGGCGCCATGGTCCGGAACGTCGTGGACGAGGCCATCGGCGCCTCGAAGTCCGCCGAGCAGCAGATCGTGGCCCATGCCCAGGGCAAGGCCCAGCTGATCGACGTGGCCACCGCCGTCTCGGCGGCCGAGACCAGCCTCGAGGCGGTCATGGCCGTGCGCGACCAGGTCATCAGCGCCTACCAGGAAATCATGCGGATGCCGATCTGACCCGAGGGTCGGACGCTGCAGGGAGTATCGCCATGAACGGTGCTGAAGTTCTCGATATCGGTCGCAACGCCCTTTGGCTGACCATCCAGCTGTCGGCTCCCATGTTGATCGTCGGCCTGGTGGTCGGGGTGGTCATCGGCCTCTTCCAGGCCCTGACCCAGATCCAGGAAGCCACCCTGGTGTTCGCGCCGAAGATCGTGGCGGTGTTCATCTCCCTGCTGGTCTTCCTGCCGATCATGGGGGCGCTCATGTCAGGTTTCATGACGCAGATCGCCTCCCGCATCGCGGCGATGTAGTCGCGGTGGAACCCTATGCCTCGGTGCAGCAGGTCTATGCGGGGGCCATGGTCTTCACCCGCCTCGCCGCCTTGGTGATGACCATGCCGGCGATCGGCGACCAGGCGGTCCCCGTGCGAATCCGCCTCGCCTTCGCCCTTGTCCTGACCTTCACGCTGGCGCCCGTGGTCATGCCCGTCCCGCCGGCCCCGCCTGTGGAACTGGCGGTCATGGCCCTGCAGGTCGTACGGGAAGTCTTCATCGGACTGATGATGGGCGTAGTCCTTCGCCTGTTCATGGCCGCCCTCTCCGTCGCCGGAGAGATCATCTCGATCCAGTCGACCCTGTCCTTCGCCCAGACCTCGGCGCCCGGGCTTGTCGAGCCTTCCACCACGGTGGGCACCTTCATCGGGCTGGTGGGGCTGATCCTGATCTTCACCACCAATCTTCATCACCTGTTCCTCGGGGCGATGGTGAACTCCTACAACATCTTTCCCTTCGGCTCGGCGGCGTCGGTGGAGGACTCCGGGCAGCTGGCGATACGCACCCTGTCGGAGGCCTTCCGGCTGGGCGTCCAGCTGAGCGCCCCGGTGCTCGTCCTGGCCCTGGTCTTCAACGTCGCGGTGGGCCTGGCCGCCCGCATCATGCCCCAGTTCCAGGTCTTCTTCGTCGCCTCGCCGCTGATGGTGCTCTTCTCCCTCGCCATCCTGGCCCTCAGCCTGGGCATGATCGGGATGGTCTGGGTCAATGGCTACGGCGGTCTCCTCAAGAGCTTCGCGGGAGTGAGCGGTGGCTGAGCAGGACGACTCCGCGTCGAAGACAGAGGAACCGACAGGCCGCAAGCTCGAGCAGGCCCGCGAGAAGGGCGATGTCCCCAAGACCCTGGACCTTCCCCAGGTGGCGGTGTTCGCGGCCGTCGCCGGGGTGCTGACCTTCTCGGGCGGAATGCTGAGCCAGCAACTCCTCCTCGCCCTGACCCCCTATGTTGAAAACCCCCATGGGATCGACCTGTCACCGGCCGGAACCCTGGGGATTGGCTGGAGCCTGGCCGGTGCGGTGGCGCCCATCCTGTTGGCCGTGACCGGCGCCGCCGTCGTCGCCGGCGTGCTGGGCCATGTCCTCCAGACCGGGCTCATGTGGTCGCCAGCCCTCCTGAAGTTCGAGTTCTCGAAACTGTCTCCCGTCGCCGGGTTCAAGCGGCTCTTCGGGGTGGATGCGCTGATCCAGTTCCTGAAGGCCTTCATCAAGCTCAGCTGCGTGGCGGTGATCGGCTTCGCCGTCCTGAGGCCGCACTGGACCGAGCTCCAGCAACTGCCGACGGTCGATGTGCTGGCCCTGCTGCCCCTCAGCCTCAAGATCCTAAAGGACCTCGCCTTCCTGGTCGCGGGCTTCCTCGTGGCCATCGCCGCCCTGGACTGGATCATCCAGCGCCAGCGCTTCATCGGCCGGCAGAGGATGACCCGCGAGGAGGTCAAGGAAGAGTTCAAGCAGACCGACGGCGACCCCCATGTGAAGGCGCGCCAGAGGGCCATCCGGGTCCAGCGTTCACGCCAGAGGATGATGTCGGCCGTGCCTGAAGCCACGGTGGTCATCATGAACCCGACCCACTACGCGGTGGCCCTGTCCTATGCCGAGGGCGAGGCCTCCGCGCCCACCTGTGTCGCCAAGGGCCTGGACTCCCTCGCCCTGCGGATCCGCGCCGTTGCTGAGGAGGCGGGTGTCCCCGTGGTCGAGGATCCGCCCCTGGCCCGGGCGCTCTACGCCGCCGTGGAGATCGATGAGCAGATCCCGATCGCCCAGTACGAGGCCGTGGCCAAGGTGATCGGCTTCGTCCTTGCAGGCCGTCGCCGGTTCTCGGGCGCGCGCTGAAGGTGATTTCCAGCCTTCAATCGTTCTGAAACCCTTGGGGGGTCCCTTTCGGGGAGAGCCGAAGCCGATTCGGTTTGGACAGCGGGAGGCGGAAGCATGACCGGCCCTGGGCGCCGCGCGCTTGGAATAGACGGCGTAGACATCCTGGTCCTTGTCCTGTTCGCGGGGGTTGTCGTCCTTGCGGCGTCGACCGTCCTCATGTCGGGACCGGAGACGGCGGCCAGCGTTCTCCTTCTCGCGGGCCTGACGGGATTTGTCGCCCTGGGGTTCCTGGTCTTCCGGTCCGGGAGACCGGCGCCCTCCAGCGCGGAGGCGGGCGACGACCAGCTGATCGCAGCCCTTGAGGAGCCCGCGGCGATTGCGGCCGTGGATGGCCGGATCCGGTCTGCCAATCCCGCCTGGCTCGAGCTCTTCGGCAAGGCCCATCGCCTGCCCCGGAGCTCGGCATCGGCGCCGGGCCTGTTCGAGGCCCTTTCCGAAGCGCGCCGCGGACGCATTGGTCGCGCCGCCCTCCGGGCAGGAGGACAGGAGCGTCCCGCCGTGGTCAGCGCCGCCGGTGGCCGCCGCTTCCTCGTGCGTCTCGCCCCGACCGCTGCAGCTCCGCTCTCGATCGCCGCAGGGGGGGCGGCCCCCGCGGCCCCTTCAGCGCCTGTACCGACCCCCGACGCCCTGGACGCCTTCGCCTCGGCCGCCCCCTTCGGCGCGGCCCTCCTCGGGGACGGCGATCCCTTCTCTGCGCCGATCCTCGAGGCCAATCCGACCCTGGCGGCCCTTGCCGGCGTTCCCGCGCCCGAATCCGACTTCGGCGACCTCTTCGACGCCGCCTCCCTTGCCGAGGCCCGGCAGAGACTGGCGGACGGGCGCTCCCACCTGGAAGCGGTGGAAATGCGCCTGGCGGGTGAACCCGCACGGGTTGTCCATCTCTACCTCTCGCCGTCCGGGGGGCGCTGGGTGGCGTTCCTCGTGGATGTTTCCGAACAGAAGCAGATCGAACTCCAGCTGGCCCAGAGCCAGAAGATGCAGGCGATCGGTCAGCTCGCAGGCGGGGTGGCCCACGACTTCAACAACCTGCTGATGGCCATCTTCATGCAGCTGGACGAGCTGTCCCAGCGGCACCCGGTGGGGGATCCCTCCTATGAGGGGCTCAACCAGATCCGGCAGACCTCGACCCGGGCGGCGGAGTTGGTGCGCAAGCTGCTGGCCTTCTCCCGGAAGCAGACTGTCCAGCGCGAAAGCCTCGACCTGGGAGAGCTCATCTCGGAGTTTGAGGTGCTGCTGCGACGTGTCCTGCCCGAGGACATCGCCCTGGTCACGGAGTACGGGCGAAACCTGCCCACCGTCCGGGCGGACCGCGGCCAGCTCGAGACCGCGGTGATGAACCTGGTCGTGAACGCCCGGGACGCCATCCGCTCGCATGGGGGATCAACCGTCCGGATCCGTGCGGCGCGAGTCACGGCGGCGGAGGCCCAGGCCCTGGGGTATCCCGACCCCCGGGACGAACAGGCCCTGATCGAGGTGTCGGATGATGGTTCCGGCATCCCGCCGGAGGTCCTGAACAAGATCTTCGACCCCTTCTTCACCACCAAGCCCGTGGGGGAGGGGACCGGGCTTGGCCTCGCCACGGTCTATGGCATCGTGAAGCAGTCCGATGGCTGGATCGCGGTCGACTCCCGGCCTGGCCATGGCGCCGCCTTCCGCATCTTCCTGCCGGTCCATGTCGCGGCCATGTCGGTCCCGGCCCCGCCGCGGCCGGTCCGCCCCGCCGCCCGCGACCTGTCCGGCGCCGGACGGATCCTGTTCGTCGAGGACGAGGACGCCGTCCGCAGCGTCGCCGCAAAGCTCCTCCGGGCCCGGGGTTACGAAGTGATCGAGGCGGCCAGCGGAGAGGAAGCCCTTGACCTCGCCGAGGCCCATGCCGGCGAGATCGACCTCATGATCTCGGACGTGGTCATGCCAGGCATGCAGGGCCCGGAACTGCTGAAGGCGGCGCGGGAGTACCTGGCGGGCGCGCCCGTCATGTTCATCTCCGGCTATGCCGAGGCTGAGTTCTCGAACCTCCTGGAAGGTGAGACCAACGTCTCCTTCCTGGCCAAGCCCATCGACATCAAGACCCTGGCCGAAAGGGTCAAGCAGGAACTGCAGAGGGCGGGGTGATCCGACAGGCGGCTTGATTTCCCCGGCGTCCGGGGTTGCAGCGTCGTCACCCTTACCGGAGCTGCAGCCATGCACCTTGACCTCTCTCCCGAAGATCTGGCCTTCCGTGACGAGGTCCGCGACTTCCTGGACGCGAACCTGACAGCCGACCTGCGACGCGCGGGCCGGCGCGCCACCAGCGTCTTCATGGACAAGACCTACAGCCTCGCCTGGCAGCGGATTCTCCATGCCCGTGGCTGGGTGGCCCCCGCCTGGCCGGTCAGGTACGGCGGACCCGGCTGGAACGAGATGCAGCGCTACATCTTCGCCGCCGAGTGCGCCCGGGCCGGCGCCCCTGGCCTGGCCCCAATGGGTCTGAAGATGGTGGGGCCGGTGATCATGGGCTACGGGACCGAGGCGCAGAAGGCCCATTACCTCCCGCGCATCCTCTCGGGGGAAGACTACTGGTGCCAGGGATACTCCGAGCCGGGCGCGGGATCCGACCTGGCCGCCCTCCAGCTCCGCGCCGAGCTCGACGGGGAAAGCTATCTTCTCAACGGGACCAAGATCTGGACCACGCACGCACACTGGGCCAACCGGATGTTCTGCCTTGTCCGGACGCGGGTCGAGGGCAAGGCCCAGGCCGGGATCACCTTCCTGCTGCTCGACATGGAGACCCCGGGGATCTCCGTGCGTCCGATCATAACCCTGGCCGGGGAGCACGAGGTCAACCAGGTGTTCTTCGACAATGTCCGGGTCCCGGTCTCTGGCCGGGTCGGTGACGAAAACCAGGGCTGGACCGTCGCCAAGTACCTCCTGGAGTTCGAGCGCGGCGGCGGCTCCTCGGCAGGTCTCAAGGTGACCTTCGATCGCATCAAGGCCCTTGCCCGGGAAGAGCGCAGCGACGCGGGCGGCGCCCTCATCGAGGATCCAGGGTTCCGGTCCCGACTGGCGGCGGTCGGCGTCACCCTCGACGCGGTCGAGATGACGGAACACCGGGTCCTGGCCGAACTGGCCTCGGGCCGCAGTCCGGGACCGGCGTCATCCATGCTGAAGACGCAGGGTACGGAGACCATGCAGAAGCTCGACGAACTCGCGGTCGAGGGAATCGCCGCCTACGCCGCCGTCGACCAGAAGTCGGCCAGGGCGCCGGATGCGGGCCAGGACGTCGTGGGGCCGGAGCACGGACTGACCAGCATGGCCCGCTACCTGAACAACCGCGCAGGATCGATCTACGGCGGGTCCAACGAGATCCAGCGCGACATCATGGCCCGGCTGGTGCTCGGGCTCTGAGGGTCAGCGGACCCCGGCCTGGGCGAGGATGGCCAGGAGGCCGGCGGACATGCCGCGGGTCATCTCCACCGGCTCGACATCGATCCACTCGTCCGGGGCGTGGGCGCGTCCGCCACGACCGCCCGCGCCAATGGTCACCGCGGGAATCCCCAGGCTCATCGGGATGTTGGAGTCCGTGGAGGACGCTTCCTCCTCGGCCGTGAACCCCTGGGCGGTGATGGCGGCGCGGGTCAGCCGGACGATCCGGCTGTCCGCCGGCGTGCGGCCGGCGGGGCGTTCACCAATGACCTTCAGCTCGGCCCTGACGGGTCCGAAGGCGGTGGAGCGAGCCGTATTCTCCGCTGTGACGGCCTGGTCCACAGCGGCGCGGAATCCCCGGTCGAGCTCGACCAGGGCGGCCGGGTCCTCGGACCTCAGGTCCACGTCCACGAAGACCGTTGAGGGGATGGTGTTCACCGACGTCCCGCCCCCGGTGACGCTGGCCGAAAAGGTGGTCCTGGGCGATGCCGGCGGCTTGAGGGCGTAGAGACCCGTGACGGCCCCCGCCATGGCGGCCATGGGATTGACGATGCCGAACGCCCCGTAACTGTGCCCGCCAGGACCGCTGAAGACGGCGTGATATCGCTTTGAACCCACTCCGCCGGTCACCACGCCGGAGGGATCCGACCCGTCCACCGAGAAGAAGGCCGAGATCCGTCCGGTGTAGGGGCCCTTCAGGAAGAGGTGCTTCACGCCCCTGAGGTCGCCCGCCCCCTCCTCGCCGACATTGGCGACGAACAGGAGGTCGGCCTCCGTCCGTATCCCCGCGGCGTCGAGGGCCCGGACCCAGGCCAGGAGGGTGGCGAGGGAGCGGGTGTTGTCGCCGATGCCCGGGGCCGAGAGTCTCCAGCCGTCGCGGCGCACCGTGACGTCAGTTCCCTCCGGGAAGACGGTGTCCAGGTGCGCGGCCACCGCCACGTAGGGGCCCTGGCCTGCAGTGCGCCGCCCGGGGCGTACGGCGGTGACGTTCCCCTCGGCGTCTATGGCCACATCCCTGAGGCCAAGCGCCGCCAGGTCCCTGCGAAGCGCTTCCGCCCGCAGGGCCTCGCCAAAGGGGGGTGCGGGAATGCCGGTGAGCCGGATGATGTCCGACACCGTGCGCCCGTGCTCGGCCGCCAGCACCGCCTGGGCCGCCCTGAAGCGGCTGTCGCCCGCCAGCCTGGCGACCTCGGCCTCCGGCGTGGGGGCGGACAGGGCGTCGACGGGCGCAGCGAGACCCAGGCCGAAGCAGATGAGGGCGAGGATGCGCATGCCGGAACTCCGTCGCGAGAGGGTCCACGTCTAGCCCGGTTAGCACCCGGCGGGAAACGTGCGATAAGGTTAAGCCGAGGAAAACCCTGATGCGGAACCAACCATTTACACGCGCAGGTCATCTTCGAACCCGGGAACGGCCTGAACAGGCGACGGAGACTTGTCGATGAACGGATCCGCCCGGATCAACCTGTCCAGCGCCAACGTCCTTGTGGTCGATGACAATCCCCAGGCCGTGGAACTGCTCTGCGGAGTGCTCGACGGGTTTGGCATGCGCAAGTTCCGACGCGCCATAAGCTTTGAAGAGGCCAAGGAAGCCTGCACCGAGTCCGTTTTCGACCTCATTCTCACGGACGCCCAGATGCCCGGCGTGGATGGCTACGAATTCATCCGCTGGTTGAGGCGCGCGCCCGACGAGCAGGCCAGGCTCACTCCCGCGATCATCGTCACCGCCCACACCCGTCGCAGCCAGGTGGCGAAGGCGCGTGACTGCGGCGCCAACTTCATCATCGCCAAGCCGATCACACCCAAGGTGATCCTCGAGAGAATCATCTGGGTCGCCCAGTCGACGAGGCTCTTCATCGAGACCGAGGTCTACATCGGTCCTGACCGCCGCTTCAGGAAGGCGGGGCCGCCCGCCGAGTTCGGGATCGGTCGCCGCAAGGATGATGCCGAAACCGTCGCTGCGGCGGACACCGTCGCCAACAATTCCTCCGACGCCGAAGTCCAGGAGACCACCGCGTGAGCACCGTCCGAAAGTTCAGGGTCAAGACCCGTCTGGCCAGCATGATCCGGGAACCGGGCGGCATCCATGTGAGCGAGGCCCTCAAGCGGGGTGAGGAAGTGATCGCAAGCCAGATGGACGTCTGCCTTGACCAGATCGACACCTGCATCGCGCGGATCGAGACGATGTTCTCCGATCCCCAGCATGATCCGGAGGAGATGTACCGCCTGTCGACGGACATCGTTACCCTTTGCGCCGTCCTGCCGGGTCCGGCCCTGGCCGATGTGGCCCGGTCCCTCTGTGAACTGATTGACCAGGCCAGCGAGACCGGGCGGCGAAATCCGCAGGCGGTGCAGGTCCATATTGCGTCGATGAAGCTGCTGCACCGCACGGGCCTGGACCCTCAGGCAAGCCAGGAGATCCTCGACAGCCTCAACAAGATGGTGGCCAAGCTCGACCGGTAGCGCCCAGTCGCATCAGCCCTCCATGCCAAGCGCCTTCAGGGCCCGGCCGCGCGACGCCTTGTAGTCCACCTTGCCGTTAGGCGCCCGCCCGATGCTGTTCACCACGACCAGTTCCCGGGGCGCCTTGTAGGCCGCCAGCCGCCCGCGGACGTGTGCGGACAGGTCCGCCAACTCCAGGTCGGCCTGGCCGTCGGGCTCCACCAGGGCGCAGATCCGCTCGCCGAAACGGGCGTCTGGCACGCCCACGACGACCGCGTCGCGGACATGGGGATGGGTCTTGAGGGCCTCCTCGACTTCCTCCGGGAAGACCTTCTCACCACCGGTGTTGATGCACTGGGATCCGCGTCCCAGCAGCTTCAGCGAGCCGTCGGCGTTCACCTCGGCCCAGTCGCCCGGCACGGACCAACGGACGTCCTCGAAGGTCAGGAAGGTCTTGGCGCTCTTCTCGGGGTCCTTGTAGTAGCCCACCGGCAGGAAGCCGCTGACGGCCACCAGGCCCCGCTCTCCGGAGCCTGGCGCCACACGGCGTCCGTCCTCCGTGAAGACGGCGCAGGTGGGACCCAGGACGAAGGCCGCGGTGGCCGCCTCGGCGCCCGGCGTCGAGGACGAGGCTCCCAGGCCCACAGCCTCCGAGGAGCCAAAGGAATCGAAGATGGTTGCGTTCACGCAGTGCCCGAGAAGGCCGCGCTTGTTCTCCTGGCTCCACATCGACCCGGACGAGCTGATCGACTGGACGCTGGACAGGTCCCACCGGCCTGGCTCGGCCTCGAGCGCCTCCAGCATCGGCGTCGAGAAGGCGAGTCCGACAATGACCACGCCGTCGACCCCCAGGCGCTCGACCTCGTTCCACAGCTCGATCGCGCTGAAGCCCCGGGAGGGCAGGGTGGCCACGGCGCCGCCCTGGTTCAGGGTGATGAAGGCCGAGAACTGACCCGTCCCGTGCATCAGGGGGCAACAGACCAGGGTCACCGGTGGGCGGGGACCTTCGGGATCCAGCCTGTCGGCCGCCTCCTGGACGCTTTCGACAGGGGCCACGCCCCGTGCGGCCTGGCCTCCGGCGCCGAGGACGTTGAACAGGTCATCCTGTCGCCACATCACGCCCTTGGGCATGCCGGTGGTCCCGCCCGTGTAGAGCAGGAGGAGATTGTCGCCGGAGCGCCCCCAGGGGGGAGTCACCGGTCGACGGGCGGGCGGGGAGGCGGCCAGGGCCTCGTAATCCTCGGCCCAAGCGGGGGTCGGATGACCGGGCTCGGCGACGGCGATCCAAAGCTTGACCTTGGACAGGCGCGGGCGGATCGCCTCGATCGTCTCGGTGAAGCCGGCGTGGAACACCACGACCTCGGCGTCCGCATTGTCGAAGAGGTAGACCAACTCCTCGCCGCCGTAGCGGTAATTGGTGTTGATCGGCGCCAGGCCCGCCTTGAAGGCCGCGAAATACACCTCGAGGTACTCGGGGCCGTTGAACAGGTAGGCGGCGACCTTGGCCTCGGGGCTCACCCCGGCGGACAGGAGGCGTGAGGCGAGGGCGTCCGCCCGGGAGTCGAACTGGCTCCAGGACACGACCCTTTCGCCCTGGACCAGGGCAGGACGAAGGGGCGTCTTGCGGGCGATGGCCTCCCAGACGTCAGCGATCTTCCAGTCCGTCATGTCTTCCTCCCCCGGGGTCGTTCCGGCCATTCAGCCGGTGCCGCGCCGAGGAAGTCAACTCGGGGCCGGAGCCCTTCAGACGGGGACCACGCGCTCAGGGTGGCCGGACCACATCCAGGCCATGGAGGGGCGTGAGACCCCCAGCATCACGCCGCCCAGGGTCGGCGGGTGGATCCAGACCTGGTCCGGCGTCTGGTCCGCCCGTCGGCCCTCGGGCCGGTCGATCGTGACGCCCCCCGCCGGAATCCGGCTCTCGATGTCCATGAGGTCCGGGGCCTCGGCGAAGCCCATGTAGAAGCAGGCCCCCTCGCGGGCGTGATAGCGGCCCATGGTCTTGTCCCGGTCGATCGGCGTGATGACCTCGAAGCGGTGCAGTTGCCCGGCGCGGAAGAGGGTGAGGACCCCCGTGTACCCGAACATTTCCGAGGTGATCGTGGTGAAAACGGACTCGTCCAGGCCGAAGGCGTCCCGGATCCGCGCCACGGCGCCCGCCTGGTCCGCCGCAAGGACGGTGGCCTCGTAGAGGAAGTCCAGTCGACCTGCCGGCGCCCGTTCGGCCTCGGGCGAAATGACGAAGCGGATGGGCGCACCCTCGATCTCGAGGGTCACGTGGGTTCGTTCTCCCTCCGCCTCGACGGCGGCGCCAGCCGCTCGGGCGGTCTGGGCCACGGCGGCCGGGTCGGGCGAGGCCGCCCCGGCGGCCCAGACGTGGGCGCGGCCCCGCCGGGACAGGGCGTCGGCGATGGGGCCGGCGCCATCCGGCTCCAGGAACTCGATGTCCGAGCGGCCGGCCCTGACGATCCGGCGGCGGGCTCCCAGGGCGGGCGCGGCCTCGATCCGGATGTCCTCGGCGCCGAGCACCGTGCGCCAGGTCGCGGCGGCGGCGTCGGCGTCAGGGGTCGCCACCAGCAGACGATCCACTTCGGTCAGCATGGGTCAGGCTCCGGGTAGAGGGTTTGGAGGGGAATGCTGCGCCCGGCGGTCTCGACGATCCGGACATGCTCGCGGCCCAGTTCCCGGGCGTGCCGGCAGCCGCAGGAGTGGGCGATCATGTCGATCTCCCGGTTGAGGCTCCGGACATAGTTGAGGACCCGGGTGGCCTTGTCCTCGACCACCAGGCCCCGCTGCAGGCGGCGATTGTGGGTCGCCACGCCCGTCGGGCAGGTGTTGGTGTGGCATCGCATGGCCTGGATGCAGCCGATGGCGAACATGAAGCCCCGGGCGGAATGGACGAAGTCCGCCCCGGTGCAGAGGGCCCAGGCGGCGCGGGCCGGGGTGACGAGCTTGCCCGAGGCGATTACCCGGACCCGGTCCTTCAGTCCCGCCTCCCGGAGGGCGTCGACCACCATCGGCAGGGCCTCGGCGATGGGCAGGCTCATGTGATCCATCAGGGTCTGGGGCGCCGCACCCGTCCCGCCCTCGCCGCCGTCGACGGTCAGGAAGTCGGGTGCGTCCTGAGCGCCACGCCGCCTGACCGCTTCGCAGAGTTCCGTCATGAAGCGTTCGTCGCCAAGCGCGGTCTTGACCCCGACGGGCCGGCCGGTCAGGTCGCGCAGGCTGCAGACCCTGTCCAGCAGCTGGTCGACATTGGCGATGTCCGGGTGACGGTTGGGGCTGATGGAATCCTGCCCCTCGGGGATTCCCCGGATCCGTGCGATCTCCGCTGTCACCTTCGCGCCGGGGAGAACCCCGCCCTTCCCGGGTTTGGCGCCCTGGCTGAGCTTGATCTCGAAGGCCTTGACCGACCGAGCGATCTCCCTGGCGCTCTCCGGCGAGAAGGAACCGTCGGCATCGCGCACCCCGTAGCGGGCGGTCCCGACCTGCATGATCAGGTCGCAGTCCCCTTCGAGGTGGTAGGGGGAAAGCCCGCCTTCGCCGGTGTCCATCCAGCAGCCCGCCATGCCGGCGCCGCGGGAGAGGGCCTGCACGGCCGGCCGCGAGATGGCGCCAAAGCTCATCCCGGAGATGTTGACGATCGAGCGGGCGAGGAAGGGCTGCTCGCAGCTCCCCTCGCCGATCAACAGGGGCGGGGTCGGGAGCCTGTCTTCCTCCAGGACCGGAAAGGGGTGATTGACGAAGAGGACGGTCCCGGGCTCCCGCCGGTCGTTCGTCGATCCGAAGCCGATGGCCCCGCCCTCGTTCTTCGCCTCGCGGTAGATCCAGGACCGGGTCGCCCTGTTGAAGGGCATTTCCTCCCGGTCGCTGGCGAAGAAGTACTGCCTGAAGTACTCGCCCAGCTGCTCAAGCCAGTAGCGAAGGCGCCCGATCACCGGGAAGTTGCGGAGCACCGAGTGCTTCTGCTGGGTCAGGTCGTAGACCAGGAGGCCGGCCAGCAGGACGGCGAGCACGAACCCGGCCAGGACGCCGGCGCTCTGGGTCAGGACGCCTGCAATCCACCCCATGGACCCAGTCGCCTCAGGACTCGACCGTGGCGATGTTCTGCTCGAAGTCCTTCAGGATATCGAGCACCTCGTCGATCGGCGCCGCAAGGGAGCGGGCGTCCGGGAAGCGATACCGCCAGAAGCTGGTGATGTGGGAGATGACGCCGATCCGTTCACCGAGCATCAGGAACATCTTGGGCGCCCGCAACAGGAAGTTCCGGAACGCCAGGGGCTTCCCGTTCTTGGTCAGGTCTGCGAAGGCGCGGTCGTAGACATCCAGGGCCTCGGTGACCTCACGTCGCTTGTGGTCGACGGTATCCACCAGGCGCCGGCGCGTCCGGTCGATGTAGGCCATCAGCTCCGGGTCCTTGTGCCCCGTGACGCGGATCTGGGGCATCTCGCGCAGCACGTCGACCAGCTTGGGCCAAAGGTCGTTGAGGACCCACTTGTAGTAGAGGAAGCCCTTCCAGCTGAAGACCCCCTCCCTGTAGTCCTCGCCTTCCAGGCGGAGGGCGATCCGCAGTGGTTCCAGATGGTCGTTGATCTCGGTGGACAGAAGGACCTGGACGAGCTTGCTGGAGTAGCTCGAAGCCTCGCCGGCGCTGGCGTAGGTCAGGCGGATGAGATTGTTGATCTCCATCGCCACGAAGTCCTGCATCCTCGAAAGGTCCGCCTCGGAAATGGCGAAGTAGCAGGCGGCGATATGGATACCGCGCCGGTTGAGGTGCTCCCTGAGCAGGAAAGGGTCCAGGGACGGAATCTCGTCGATCAGGCTCAGGACCCGGATGTCCCTTTCGACATCGGGCGCATCTCCGGCGGTCTCGCGGACAATGTCGCGCCATCCCCGCTGACCCACGAAGAACGAACGCCCGCCCATCCTCAGGTCAGAGCGTTCAAAGGGCAGGATGATCTTGGTGGAATTCTGCCGCTCGTCATCGAACACGAACCGCTCGTCCGCGCGCACCCGGTGCTTGAGGACGAGGCATTCATTCAGCAGCGGCGTCGTGAAGAAGGGGCGCTGAAAATAGGCGGGGTCGCCCTTGTTGCCATTTGCGATCGCCACGAGGTTGAGCACCCGGCTCGTGGAGGCGGTCCGCTGAAGGGCTCCGAGGTTCCGCACGGACCTGTCGGTTGACGCCTGCCGCATTTCGCTTTTCCCCACCGCCACATCGTCCCGCGCCTGCGCAGGAAGGTGTGATTCCGGTTCCGTTCATGGCCAGGGTAAGGCAGAGAGCCTGACATTAGGTTAAGCGCGCAGCGGTCAGCCGTCGCCGCCCAAGACGTATTCGAAATCCCGGACGATCTCAAACAGTTCGTCCGGCGATATGGGCTCCATGCCGCCTTCGGGAAACCGGAACCGCCAGTAGCTTGCGACGTGGGACAGCGCGCCCATCCTCTCCCCGATCAGGATGAACATCTCCGGGGTCCGCTTCAGGAAGTTTGCAAACGCCAGGGGCTTGCCGTTGCGGGTCAGGTCGTTGAAGGCGGCCTCGTAGACGCGGATGGCGCCGACGACCTCCTCCATGACGGAATTGACCCGGCTCACGAGACGACGCCGCGCCCTGTCCAGGAGCTGGCTCATGTCCCGGTCGCGGAATCCATGGGTTCGCATCGCCAGGACCTCGCGCAGGAACGGCCCGAGCTGGGGACGGACTTCGCTGAGCACCCACTGGTAATAGAGGAACCCCTTCCAGGCGAAGATGCCCTCTTCGAAGTCCTCCGGTTCCAGGCGCAGGGCGACCCGTATGGGATTGATGGCCTCTCCTGGATTCGAGTTGAGCAGAACGCGGATCATCCGATTCGACCAACTTGAACCATCGAGCCTGTTCCTCTGGGATAAATCCAGGAGAACCTCGATCTGTTTTCCGACGAAGCCTTGCATCTTCAAGATGTCGGACTCGGAGATCGCGAAATAGCTGCTTGCGATCGAGAGTCCCCGCCTCTTCAGCTGCTCTCTCACCAGGAAGGGGTCCAGGGACGGCAATTCGTTGAGGGCGCGCAGGACGGCGATGTCGCGCTCGGGATTGCGATAGGCGCCACAGATGTCTTCGATGACGTCGAGCCAGCCCCTCTGTTCCACCAGGAAGGACCGGCCCCCGATCTTCAGGTCGGTGCGTTCGAAGGGCAGGATGACCTTCGTCCCCGTGGACTTTCCTTCCGGCAGGAGCCCGACCTCGTCGGCGCGAATACGGTGTTTGATTATGAGACTCTCATTGAGCCGCGGGGAGGTGAAGAAGGGCTGTTCCGAATAGCTGGGTTCATTTCGGGACAGGTTCGAAACCGCCAGCAGATTCAGGACGCGGCTCGAGGAGGCCGACTTCTCGATCTGTCCAAGATCGCGAACCGTACGATCAACATTGGCGTTCTTGCGCATTCCGTCCCCAGTCCGACCCCTGCCGGATTACGCCTTCGGTCCAAACAGTGGGTTAAGGAAATGGCTGCTTCCGACCGGCCCTCCCCCGCAGACTCGGCCGGGGGCGTGCAAGTCCCGCGCCAGAGGTGGACCCAATCGCCGGGCAGGGGGCTTGGCAAGGTCCACCGAGGGGCATGGCCAGGACCCGGAAAGCAACTTGTAGGGCTGGAAGATCTGGAGGCCTGACCGAGAATCGAACTCGGGTGCACGGATTTGCAGTCCGCTGCGTCACCACTCCGCCATCAGGCCGCACCGGTCCGTGCCGGGCCGGGGATCGCTAACAGAAGGCGGGCAAAGGGGCAATCTCCCAGACACTCTGCATTGCCTTGGGCTCGGCCTGCGCTCTATAAGCCGGCTGTCCCGACAGGCCTCCGGGCCTGAGCCCGACCCCCTGATGCAGCCGACCGGAGACGTCATGGACAATACCGCCGAAGCCCGCCTGAACATGGTCGAGAGCCAGGTCCGGACGGCGGATGTGACGGACCTGCGGATCCAGGACGCCATGCGCAGGATCCCGCGCGAGGCCTTCCTGCCCCCAGCGCGGAGCCATCTCGCCTACGCGGATGTCGAGCCGGAATACGCGCCTGGCCGCCGGCTCCTGCGCCCCCGCGATGTGGCCAAGCTCGTGCAGATGGCGGCGCCCGTCGCCGGTGAAACGGCCCTGGCGATCGCCGCGCCCTATGCCGCCGCCCTGCTTGAAGCCTGCGGCGTCGCGGTCACCCGTTTCGATGGTGACGCCCTCGACCTTCCCCCCGGGGGGTCCTTTGACATCGTGGTCACCGAGGGTGCGGTGGCCGAGGCGCCCTCGGCCTGGCTCGCAGCCCTGGCCCCGGGCGGTCGTGCGGCCCTGATCGAGCGCCGCGGTCCGGCGGGTCGGGCCGTCCTGCATGTCCGCACCCCTGAGGGGATCGGCCGTCGCAACGGCTTTGACGCCGCCCCGCCTTACCTGCCCGGCCTGGAGCCCCAGACGGGGTTCGCGTTCTGAGCCTGGTCCCGGACCGGGCGCCGGGTCGACGGAAACCGGATCGTAAGACCCGGGTGAATAAACCTTAAGGTCAGGTCCACTGGCCTCCGGAGGAAACGCCGGTCATATAGGCGGACGTTTAGCGCGTCCGGTACTTGGGGATTAGAGATGATCATGCGTCGTCGCAGCCGCTGGCTGGCTGCGGTCTCTCTGGCGGGTCTGTCGCTTTCGGTGTCTGCGGCGTCCGCCGAGACCCTGGCCGAGGCCATCGCCATGGCCTACGCCTCCAATCCGACCCTCCAGGCCCAGCGGGCCCAGCTCCGGGCGCTGGACGAGAACTGGTACCAGGCCCGGGCCGGCTATCGTCCGACCCTCTCGGCCTCGGCCAGGGCGACCTGGTCCGAGACGACGATTCCGCGGACGGACCCCCTCGTCGACATAGAAAGCAATTCCGGCTCGGCCGTCCTGTCCCTGAACCAGCCCATCTATACCGGAGGACGGGTGTCTTCCGCAGTGTCGGCGGCCGAGGCGGACAGCCTGTCCGGCCGTGAAGGGCTCCGGCGTGTCGAGGCCCAGGTTCTCGGCCAGGTGATCCAGTCCTATGTCGACGTGCGGCGCGACCAGGAAGCGCTGCGGATCCGGCAGACCAACGTCGCCGTCCTGCAGCGCCAGCTCGACGAGTCTCGCGCCCGTTTTGAGGTGGGTGAGATCACCCGCACCGACGTCGCCCAGTCCGAGGCCCGCCTTGCGGCTGCGGTGGCCCTGCTCAATTCTGCGCAGGCCACCCTGGCGACCTCCCGCGCCATCTACGAGGCCGTGGTCGGCCAGGCGCCGGGCGACCTGGCGGCCGAGCCCCCCATCGGCGCCCTGCTGCCGGGTTCCATCGAGCAGGCCTGGGACCTTGCCGAAAGCGGCAGCCCCGTGGTTCGCGCCGCCGAGTACGCCGAGCAGGCCAGCCGCGCCCGTGTGGCCGGCGCCCGGGCCGAGCAGATGCCGACGGTCTCCCTGCAGGGCCAGCTGGGCTACAGCGGCCTCGCCAGTCCGCTCCACACCGACGCCTATTCCCGCGCCCTCTCGGGTGCGGCGGTGGTCACGGTGCCGATCTTCACCGGCGGCCAGACGCTGTCGAGGGTGCGCGCCGCGACGGAGCGGAACACCGTGGACCGCCTCGGCGTCGAGAATGCGCGCCGGACCGTGCGCCAGAACATCACCCAGTCCTGGAGCGCCCTCCAAGCGGCCAGGAGCAACATCGACGCCACGGACAAGCAGGTCCGCGCCGCCCGCATCGCCGCCGAGGGCGTGGTCCAGGAGCAGAGGGTGGGCCTTCGCACCACCATCGACGTCCTCAACGCCGAACAGGAACTGCGGGCCGCGGAACTGGCCCAGATCAGCGCGCGCCGGGATGAGTACGTGGCCGCCGCCGGCGTCCTGGGCCAGGTTGGCCGTCTTCAGGCTGGATATCTCGTCCCCGAGATCCCCCGGTACGATCCAGCCGCCAACTTCAACAGCCTGAGGGTGACCTGGGGTTGGACCCCCTGGGAGGTGCCGATCTCGGGCGTGGATGGCGTCCTGGTTCCCAAGCCGGTGGTCATTCCGGATCGGCCTGTCCCCCTTCCGCCGGCGCCCCGCAGCGCGCCGGAAGACACGCCAGCCCAGAAATAGGTCCGCCCCCCGGTCAGCGCCGGACCTTGCAGCGGTGAAAACGCCGGGGAATCGGTTATTCACGGGGATATAGCCCGGGCCTGTCCGCCGGGAATTGCCTGTTCAGTCCTGTGCGCCTAGCCTTGCGGTCGAGGCTGGCCCTTTCCCGAATCGCGGTGGCGGATGTCCGACGAGTCGAAACAAGAACCGACAATGGAGGAGATCCTCGCCTCCATTCGTCGCATCATCTCGGAAGATGATGTCGAGCCGTCGGAGGACGTCCCGGAGGAGGATGGCTTTACGCCGTCGCCGCCCCAGGAGGCCGAGCCCGAGGATGAGGAAGAGCCCGAGCCTCCTCCACCCCCGCCGGCGCCTGAGCCCCAGGTGGAAGAAGACGTCCTTGACCTGACCGACCGGATTGATCCGGTGGGCGACATCGAGCCCCTGCGACCCCAGCCCGCCCTGGTCTCGGACCCGACCGCCGCCGCCGCTGCTGCGGCCTTCGGTCACCTGTCGGCCTCGCTCCTGATGCCGCACGACCTGAGGACCCTCGAGGACGTAGTCCGCGAACTCCTCCGGCCCCTGCTCAAGCAGTGGCTCGACGATCACCTGCCCGACATCGTCGAGGCCCAGGTCCAGGCCGAGATCGAACGCATCTCCCGCGGCGGCAGGATGCGCTAGCCTGCCAATGCGCCCGCGCTGGATCGGCTTGACGCATGCAGTGAAGAAGCAGTGAGTGGTCTGAACGGCGGCGCGGGGAACTCGCTCTAATGCTCCTGGCTTTTCTAAACCGGCAAGGGACCTGGCTTCGCGCAACCCGGGGGTGGGTCAC
>CAIMLY010000140.1 GCA_903842425.1 uncultured Alphaproteobacteria bacterium
CCAACAACAGCGTCACCCAGACCGGGGCGGTGGTCGCCGGAAACCCGGACCTCTCCCCCATGCAGGCCTGGGTGGCCGAGGTGGCGGTGGAGCGGCGGTTCCTGAAGCAGGGGGTAGCGATCCTGACCCTCCGCCGGTGGGCGCTTACGGATGTCATCGACCGGGCGCCGGTCTATCTCGGGAACCTCGTCGCCGACGCTCCCGCCAACATCGGGGATGGGTGGCGGAACGAGATCCAGTTCAGCCTGAGCGCGCCCCTGGACCGCCTCGGCCTCAAGCAGGCCACCCTCAAGGCCCAGGTGTCCCTGCGCGAGACCGAGGTCACCGACCCCACGACCGGCGAGCCGCGCCCCATCTCCTCCCTGCTGGCCTTCGGGCCCCCGCCGCCCATCTCCGCGGTGCGCGAGACCGAATGGGACCTTCACTACACCCAGGACCTGCCCCGGCTGAAGTCGACCTGGGGCTTCGACATCATCGGCCCCTACATCGACCGCTACTACCGGCTCTCGGAGATCGAGACCCAGAAGAGCGAGATCAGCATCCTGGTCTTCGGGGAGTGGAAGGCGCGCCCGGACCTCTCCCTGCGGGTGGAGCTGCAGTCCCTGGCCAAGGACACCGCCCGGGTGCGCGACGTCTGGTCCGGCCCGCGCAACACCGCGCCCCTGCAGTACAGGGACTTTCGTAACCTGCAGTACGACGGGGCCATCCAGTTCCGGCTGAGGAAGACCTTCGGCTGAGGACGGCCCGTCAGGTCAGGGCCGCTTCGGCGCCACCCGCCAGATCACCTTGCCGCCGTCATCCGCGACCAGCAGGGCGCCCCGGGAGTCGACGGCGACGCCCGCGGGACGGCCGCGCGACTTGCCGTTTGCGTCCAGGAAACCGTCCAGGAACACCTCGGGAGACCCGGAGGGCTTGCCCCCGACGAAGGGGACGAAGACCACCCGGTAGCCGTTGAAGGGCTTGCGGTTCCAGGAGCCGTGCTGGCCGACAAAGGCCCCGCCGCGATACTTCTGCGGGAAGGTGTCGGCCCGGTAGAAGGCCAGGCCCAGCGAAGCGGTGTGGGACCCCAGCGCATAGTCGGGCTTCAGCGCCTTGGCCACGAGGTCGGGCCGGGGCGGCTTGACCCGCTCGTCGACGATCTGGCCGAAATAGCTGTAGGGCCAGCCATAGAAGCCGCCGTCGCGGACGCTGGTCATGTAGTCGGGCACGAGGTCCGGTCCCAGTTCGTCGCGCTCGTTGACGGTGGTCCACAGGGCTCCGGTGACGGGCTCGAAGTCCAGGCCATTGGGATTGCGCAGGCCGGTGGCGAAGAGCCGTCCGGTGCGCGCGACCGGATCAATGGCCCAGATGGCGGCCCGGCCCTCTTCCTCGGCCATGCCGTTCTCGCCGATGTTCGAGTTGGAGCCTACGGTGGCGTAGAGGGTCTTGCCGTCCGGGCTTGCAAAGACGTTCTTCGTCCAGTGGTGATTGCGGCCGGCGGGCAGGTCGAAGATACGCTCCGGCGCGCCGGTGGCCTTGGTGTCCCCGGCCCGGTAGGGCAGGCGGACGATGCCGTCGTCCTGGGCCACGTAGAGGCTGTCGCCCACCAGGGTCATGCCGAAGGGGCGGCGGATGTTCTCGGCGAAGGGGGTCTGGAGTTCGGCCAGGCCGTCGCCGTCGGCGTCACGGAGCAGGGTGATCCGGTTCGGACTCGTCCGCTGGATGGCGCCCGCCCGGCCCATCAGCAGGTTGGCCGCCCGGTCGCGGAAGCTGGGCTTGCCCTTCTTTTCCGACGAGGACTCGGCGACCAGGATGTCGCCATTGGGCAGGACCAGCAGCCAGCGGGGATGGGCCAGGGCGCCGGCGAAGCGGGTGACCTCAAAGCCCTCGGGGGCCCGGGGCGCCTCGGATCCCGCCCAGCCCACGGGCTGGGCGATGCCGATCTGCGGCACGATCGACCGGGTCGGCGGCGGCAGGCGCGGGTCGGGTCCGAACCCGGCCAGCGGATCCGGCGAGCCTCCGGCGGAGCAGGCGGCGAGGAAGAGGAGGGCGCCCATGGCCAGGGGGCGAAGCGGTCGGTCGAACATGTCCGGGTCTCCTTGAGGCGACATCATCGCCCGCACCGCCGGGATCGCCAAGGGGCCGTTGACGGCGGGCGGGAAGCGGTCGAGCCTTCCCCGGCGTGACCGGCCCGACCCGGGCCGGCGGCAAAGGGAGGGAACCATGCCGATTGAACTCAGGCTTCTTGTCTACTCGACCGCCCTGCTTCTTGTGCTCGTCGTCATCCAGGCCGTGGCCGGGGTCCGCGCGAAGGGCCTAAAGGTCATGGCGGATTCCCGGGACGGGCTCAGCCCGCCGGAGGGATTCCACGCCCGCGCCCTGCGGGTGGTCGACAATCACCGCGAGGGGCTGATCCTGTTTGCGCCGCTGATCCTCGTGGCGGCGTCGACCGGCGCCCTGGGGGCCACGACCGCCCTCGGCGCCAAGCTGTTCTTTTACTCGAGGCTCGCCCATGCGGTGGTCTACCTGCTGGGCCTTCCGAAGATTCGCCCCCTGTTCTGGGCGGTCGGGCTGGTCGGGACCCTGATGGTCCTCGCCGCCGTGCTCGGGCTGGCCTGACAACAGGCCTCTCCGCGCCCGATGCGGGAGCGGACCCGCGCGGGGGCGCCGGTCCGCGACGCGTCATCCTCAGCCGAGGGCGTCCTTGAGCGCCTTGGCGGGCTTGAACTTCAGGGCCTTCGAAGCGGCGATCTGGATGGTCGCGCCGGTCGAGGGATTGCGGCCCGTGCGGGCGGGCTTGGACTGCACGGCGAACTTGCCGAAGCCAGGAACCGAGACTTCGTCGCCCTTGGCGGCGGCGTCGCGGATCGCAGCGAAGGTGGCCTCGATGGCGGCCTTGGCCTGGGCCTTGGTGAGCTTGGAGTCGGTCGCAGCGACGGCGTCGACCAGGTCGGAAATGTTCATGAGATACCTTTCAAGCAGGGAATCGCTTGGCACGACCCTGCCAAGCCCGATCGCAGATGTCACCTGCGTGTAATGCCCGAATGGGCTATGGAAAGGGCGTTTCCACAGTCCGAGCCGTCCTGGCTGCCTGTTCCCTGGCCTCGGGCAACATCTCCTCGGTCTTGCCGGGGACCGGGAACTCACCTCGCCCAAGGGCGACTACGGGCACCTTCAGGACCTGTTCACGACGTCCGAGGCCCGTGGGTCCGCGTTTGGCAGGGCGCGAGCCGCGTCTCCTGGCTGACCCGGGAGGACAACGCCACGGCCATCGCCCTCTACGAGAAGGTGGCCCTGCGGACCGGCTTCATCCAGTACCGGATCACGCCGTCTTAGGACGCGCCTTCAGGGCGGAGCCGACGGCCCACAGCCATGTGGCGATGGTGGCGAAGAGCAGGACTGGCGGGCCCACGAATTCGAAGGCCCAGAACAGCGCGCCGCCTCCGAGGAAGAGCAGGGCGAGCTGGGCCTTCGTCACCAGTCCCTCCTGCAGCGCGCTACGGGCGATGAGCAGGTTCACCGGGACATAGAGGAGCAGCGCCGTGATCAGTCCCGGGCTGAAATCCGAGAAGGCGAGCGTCCCGCCCAGGTGGAACAGGGCGTTGTGGACCTGTGTGGCCATCAGGAAGAGGATCGCCGCGCAGGCGGTGACCCGGGTGCGCAGGGTGGCGTGGAGAAGCAGGTAGACCAGGGTGACGCCGGAGAGGACGACAAGGACGGACTCGGTGCTCAAGGCGTTGTTGTCCGGGAAGTAGCGCAGTCGCCACTCCCTGAAATTGAACAGGAGGTGCTCCTCGCCGTGGTGGATGGCGTAGGCCAGCGGGGCGAGGAGCAGGGCGGTCTGGAAGGGCAGGCGGGGCAAGGGCGGTCTCCGGGCTGTCTCCCCTATCTTGCAGGCCGCTTATTTGACTATCCAGTCAGTTAGTGGATCGATACACCCCGTCCATGACTTCCAGAGCCCGCTACAGGGGGCTTCGCCGGACATCGAACCGGGACGCCCTGATGCTTGCTGCAGAGGAACTGTTCGGCGCGCGCGCCGCCAGCAGCGTGTCTGTGGACGAGATTGTCGCCCGGGCCGGAGTGGCCAAGGGCACCTTCTACAATCACTTCACCAGCAAGGATGACCTTGCCCGGCAGCTGGCCCTGGCGATCCGCCTTGAGGTGCGGGACCGGATCGCAGACCGGAAGGTCGTCAGCTCCGACCCCGCCGTGCACCTCGCCATCGCGGTCATCCTCTTCCTGGACCTGGCCCGCCGACGGCCGAACCGCGCCCGGATCCTGTCGACCCTGTTGTCTCAGGCCTCGGATGCAGACGCCGATCCGAACAGCCGGGTCCGCCAGACCCTGGAGGCTGGGAAGGCTGGCGGCCGCTTCCGGTTCGGGTCGATCGACGCCGCGATGATCTCGGTGATCGGAATTGTCTCCGCAGGCATCCAGAGCCTCGTTGACCATGAGGCCCTGGACGCCGGGGATCGGATCGTCGGCCTCGCTGCGCACGCCCTGGCAAGCCTCGGACTGTCGCCGGAAGAGGCGGAAGACGTGGTCGGCCACCCCCTTCTGGCAAGCCTGCTTCAAGTCTGAGTGTCCCCTGCACCGCTGTCTGCCACCGTGGAGGTCCAGAAGTCGCGCGGTTTGCATGGGCAAGGCCTCTGTTCTAATCACCCCGTCAGTCCGCGCCCCCATTCCCGACGGTCAGTCCGCGAGAAGCACCATCGACATGACCAGGACCCTCCACCGCTTCTGTGTCGCCCCGATGATGGACTGGACCGACCGTCACTGCCGGTCCTTCCACCGTGTGCTGAGCCGCCGCGCCCTCCTGTATTCCGAGATGGTCACCAGCGCGGCCGTGCTGCATGGCGACCGCCAGCGACTGCTGGGCTTCGATGCGGCCGAGCATCCCGTCGCCCTCCAGCTGGGGGGCAGCGACCCAGCGGAGCTGGCGGCGGCGGCGCGGATCGGCGAGGACTTCGGCTATCGCGAGATCAACCTCAACGTCGGCTGCCCTTCGGACCGGGTGCAGTCCGGGCGCTTCGGGGCCTGCCTGATGCTGGAGCCGGCCCTTGTGGCCGAGTGCATGGCCGCCATTCGGCAGGCGGTACAGGTTCCGGCGACGGTGAAGTGCCGGATCGGCGTGGACGACCAGGACCCGGAGTCCAGCCTCTTCGCCCTGGTGGACGCCTGCGCGGGCGCCGGGGTCGACACCTTCGTCGTCCATGCGCGCAAGGCGATCCTGAAGGGTCTGTCGCCCAAGGAGAACCGGGACATCCCGCCCCTGAACTATGATCTGGTCCGGCGCCTGAAGCGCGAGCGGCCTGGCCTGACCATCGCGCTCAATGGCGGGATCGGCGGGCTCGACGCGGCGGAGGCCCTGCTGGCGGACTTCGACGGGGTCATGCTGGGGCGCGCCGCCTAC
>CAIMLY010000141.1 GCA_903842425.1 uncultured Alphaproteobacteria bacterium
AGACCCGCTGCCCTCAGCGCCTCGACCTGGGCGGCGGGCACGAAGGCCTCATGGCCGGTGGTCATGGCGGCGGCGAGGCCGCCGCGGTCCGGGCCCATCCGGTCGACCAGGCGCCGGGTCAGGTCCCAGCGGAAGGCGTTGACGCGCATCTGGAGGTCCAGGCCGCCCGGGAGGTCCGCCCGCGAAGGGGGATGCGCCCGGAGCTCGCCGAGGGCGAGGCCCACGCCTCCGACGCCGTCGAAGAAGGCGTCACGGGCGAAGTCGTAGGAACCCGGGGAGGATGGGGGCGGGGGCGGATTGAGCAGGGCCGGTACAGAGATCCGCGTCCCGGGCGCCGGGGGCGGACCCGGGCCCCGGAGGGTCAGGCGGATCCGGACCGGCGTTTCCCCGGGAGCGAGACCGGCGATGGCGACGGGCGCCAGGAGGACCCGGCCGCCCCCCTGCCCCGGACTGGCGACGTCCACCACCCAGGCCTCCACCCGGCGCACCCCGCCCCCTTCCGGGGCGACGGGCGCCCGCACCTGCTCGGTGCGGATCCGGCCCAGGGCGAACCCCGCCAGCAGGCAGGCGGCGAGGACCAGCACCCGGGAGGCGGCCGGCCGGAGGGCGGGACTGAGGCTCGCCAGGGCGCAGGCGGCGGCGATCGCCAGGGCCAGGACCGCCAGGGCCAGGACGGGCTCGGCCGGCAGGGCGAAGTAGACGGCGGCGCCTCCACCCAGGGCCACAGGCGTCCACAGGCCAAAGCGCCCGGCCTGGAGCGCGGCCTGGCGACGCAGCCAGGCGGCCGCGCGCCCGACACTAGGACCGCCGGCAAGGCCCATGCTAAGAGGCGGCCCGCCGCCGGTTGCGGCGCCGTCAGTCATCTGCCCCGGAACTCCCATGAGCGAACGTCAGGTCGTCACGCGCATCGCGCCCTCGCCGACCGGATCCATGCATATCGGCACGGCGCGCACCGCCCTGTTCAACTGGCTGTACGCCCGGCGGACGGGGGGGAAGTACCTGCTCCGGATCGAGGACACCGACCGGGAGAGGTCTACCGAGCCGGCGGTGAAGGTGATCCTGGAGGGCCTGGCCTGGCTGGGCCTGGAGCCGGACGAGACCCCGGTCTTCCAGTTCACCCGGGCCGGACGCCACCAGGAGGTGGCCCTGGACCTGCTGTCCCGGGGCCGCGCCTACCGGGACTACATGACCCCGGACGAACTGGCCGAGGAGCGCGAGCGCGCCCGGGCCGAGGGCCGGGTTGTGCGCTCGCCCTGGCGGGACCACGACGGCCCGGCCGACCCGGACCGCCCCCACGTGATCCGCCTGCGGGCGCCCCAGGAGGGCGAAACCCGGATCGACGACCAGGTGAAGGGCGAGGTGGTCTTCCGGAACATCGACCTGGACGACCTGATCCTGCTGCGCACGGACGGGACGCCCACCTACAACCTCGCCGTCGTCGTGGATGACCACGACATGGGGGTGACCCACGTCATCCGTGGCGACGACCACCTGAACAACGCCGCCCGGCAGACTCACATCTACCAGGCCATGGGATGGGAAACGCCGGTCTGGGCTCATCTGCCCATGATCCACGGTCCAGACGGCAAGAAATTGTCCAAGCGGCACGGCGCCCAGGCGGTCAGCGAATTCGACGACATGGGCTACCTGCCCGAGGCGCTGCGCAACTACCTGGCCAAGCTGGGCTGGGGCCACGGGGACGACGAGATCTTCTCGGACGCACAGGCCTCGTCCTGGTTCGACATCCGCGATGTTGTGGGCGCGCCGGCCCGGCTGGACTGGGACAAGCTGAACCACCTGAACAACCACTACATCCGTCAGGCCGACCCGGAGCGGCTGGCCGGACTGGTGGAGAAGGTGCTGCGCAGCCGGGACTGGCCCCTGCACGACGGGGACCGCGAGATCCTGCTGCGGACCCTTCCCCTTGTCCGTGAAGGCGCCCGGACGGTGCTGGACCTGGCGGACGCGGCGGTCTTCGCCCTGAAGCGCCGCCCCCTGGAACTGCCGGAGAAGACGCGCAGCCAGTTGACGGACGAGACCCGGGCCCGGCTGGCCCGCCTGGCGTCAGCCCTGGACGGGGCCGAGTGGACCCTCACCGCCCTGGAGGCGTCGATCCGCAGCTTTGCAGAGGCCGAAGGCGTCGGGATCGGCAAGTTCGGACCCGCCCTGCGGGCCGTTCTCTCGGGCGGATCCCCGGCCCCCGACCTGGCGGGCGCCCTGATTTCCATCGGAAAGGCGGAAAGCCTGGCCCGGATTCACGACGCCCTTCCTAACGAAGCGTTAGGCGGTATAAGGCTTTAAAACCAAGGTTCAATTTCCACCGGAACGAGGGGATGTGATGGGGGATACGGCAAAGTTCAGCGTCGAGGGCAAGACCGTCGAGCTTCCCGTCCTGCGGGGCACGGACGGCCCGGCGGTGGTGGATGTCCGCAAGCTCTATGCGGAAGCGGACGTGTTCACCTACGATCCCGGCTTCACCTCGACCGCCTCCTGCGAAAGCAAGATCACCTTCATCGACGGCGACAAGGGCGTCCTGCTTCACCGCGGCTACCCGATCGACCAGCTGGCCGAGAAGTCGACCTTCCTGGAGGTCTGCTACCTCCTGCTGAACGGCGACCTGCCCAGCGCCAAGGAATACGAGACCTTCCAGAACACGATCACGAACCACACCATGGTCCATGATCAGTTCGATCGTTTCTTCAATGGCTTCCGGCGTGATGCTCACCCAATGGCCATCATGGTCGGCGCCGTCGGCGCCCTGTCGGCCTTCTACTATGACAGCTCCAATATCGACGATCCCCAGCAGCGGATCATCTCGTCGCACCGCCTGATCGCCAAGATGCCGACCATCGCGGCTCGGGCCTTCAAGTACTTCCGCGGCCAGCCCTTCGTCTATCCGCGCAACGAGCTCTCCTACTCCGAGAACTTCCTGCGCATGTGCTTCTCGGTGCCCGCAGAGGACTGGAAGCCGAACCCGGTGCTGACCCGGGCCATGGACCGCATTTTCATCCTGCATGCGGACCACGAGCAGAACGCCTCGACCTCCACCGTGCGCCTCGCCGGTTCGTCGGGCGCGAACCCCTTCGCCTGCATCGCCGCCGGCATCGCCTGCCTCTGGGGGCCCAGCCACGGCGGGGCGAACGAAGAGGCCCTGAACATGCTGGCCGAGATCGGGACCGTCGACCGGATTCCCGAGTACGTCCAGGGCGTGAAGGACCGGAAGTACCGGCTGATGGGCTTCGGCCACCGGGTCTACAAGAACTACGACCCGCGCGCGAAGGTCATGCAGCAGACCTGCCATGAGGTCCTGGCCGAGGTCGGCCACTCCGACGACCCCCTTCTGAAGGTGGCGATGGAGCTGGAGAAGATCGCCCTCAACGACCCCTATTTCGTGGAGCGGAAGCTCTATCCGAACGTCGACTTCTACTCGGGCATCACCCTCCGGGCCCTCGGCTTCCCGCCGGAGATGTTCACCGTGCTGTTCGCCCTGGCGCGGACGGTGGGCTGGATCTCCCAGTGGAAGGAAATGATCGAGGATCCGTCCCAGAAGATCGGCCGCCCGCGGCAGATCTACACGGGCGCCGCCACCCGGGATTACGTGCCGCTCGACAAGCGCGGCTGATCCCCGGTCAGAACATCCAGAACGACCTGCGCGGCGGCCTCCGAGGGATCGGGGCCGCCGCGTCCCATTTTGTCGAGGGCGGCGTCCTGGGCCGCGACCTGGGCGCGTCGGAGGTCCGGGTCCCGCAGGCGCCGGTCCAGTTCGGCGGCGAGCCTGGGCCCCGTGCAGTCATCCTGGATCAGTTCCGGCGCGACGAAGTCGCGGGCGGCGATGTTGAACAGGACCACCCAGGGCGTCCGGATCAGGAACTTCGCCACGAAGTGGGTCACGGCGCCCAGGCGGTAGGCCACCACCATGGGGACGCCGGCCTGCGCCACCTCCAGGGTCACCGTCCCTGAGCAGGCCAGGGCCAGGTCCGCGGCCTTCATGGCCTCGCGCTTCTCGTCCTCGCCCTCCACGACATGCACCCGGAAGGGCCAGCCGGCGACCGCGGCCTTGACCCGCGCCGAGACGGCGTCAGCGACCGGAAGCACCACCTGCAGCCCCGGATGATCCGCCTTGAGGCGACGGACGGCGTCCTCGAAGGGCCCCAGCAGGCGCTCGACCTCGCCCGGCCGGCTGCCGGGAAGGACCAGGAGCACGGGGGCCGAGGCGGCGATCCCGTGCCGGGCCCGGAAACCGGCGGGATCGCACCCGGAGACATCCATGTGCAGGGCCGGGTTTCCGACAAAGGTGGTGGGCAGGCCCCAGGCCTCGAAGTACGGTGGCTCGAAGCTGTTGATCACCATCAGGTGGTCGACCAGCCCCGCCAGGGCCTTTGCCCGCCCAGGCCGCGTGGCCCAGACCTGGGGTGCAACATACTTCACAAGCCGCACCCCGGGGGCCAGACGGCGTATGGCCCGCGCCGCCAGCCAACTGAAGCCCCAGGAATCGATCAGCACCACGAGGTCCGCGCCTTCCCGGACCACGGCCTGCGCCGTCTCCTCGGCCCTTCGCCGGACCCGGGGAATGGCCAGGAGCCCCTCCAGCAGGCCGAAGACCGAGATCTCGGACATGTCGAACAGGCTCTCGACGCCGGCCTCGGCCATGCGCGGTCCGCCGACCCCGATAAGCCTGAGGTCCGGACCCCGGCGGGCGCGAAGGGCGCGGGCCAGCCCGGCGCCGCGGTCGTCCCCGGAGGGCTCGCCGGCCACCAGCATGATCACGGGCGGATGGGCGCTCATGGCGACTCCACACCCAGGACGAAGAGGCCCAGCTCGTCGGCCAGGGCGATCACCTCATCCCGCTCAAGGACCAGGGTGCGACAGGCTTCACCGACGATGCCCGCCAG
>CAIMLY010000142.1 GCA_903842425.1 uncultured Alphaproteobacteria bacterium
CCGACCTGGTCCAGGTGGCGGTCAACCTCACCGGCGGCGCCTGGACCCTGGGCGACAACCTTGAGGACGCCGAGATCGTCTCAGGCCTGGCCTACAACCTGACCGGCAACGCCCTCGCCAACCGCCTGACCGGCAACGCCGCCATCAACCGGCTCGACGGCGGGGCGGGTGCGGACACCCTGGCCGGGGGCGGCGGGAACGACATCTACACTGTCGACAGCCTCTCGGACCTTGTGGTCGAGGCTGCGGGCGGGGGAACCGACCTGGTCCAGGTCGCGGTGGCCTCGGCCGGTGGAACCTGGACCCTCGGCGCAGAGCTGGAGGAGGCCATGCTCATCAGCACGGTCGCCTACAACCTGGCCGGGAACAGCCTCGCCAACCGCCTTACCGGCAACGCCGCCGCGAACCGGCTGGACGGCGGGGCCGGTGCAGACACCCTGAACGGCGCCAGCGGGGCGGACACCCTGGCCGGCGGGACCGGCGACGACCTCTATGTGATCGACTCCACCGCGGACGTGATCCTGGAGTCCGCCGGTGAAGGCGTGGACACCGTAAGCGTGGCGATCGCCGCCCCCGGGGGCGGCTGGACCCTGTCTAGCCAGGTCGAGAACGCCCAGATCACCTCGACGGTCGCCTACAGCCTGACCGGGAACAGCCTCGACAACGTGCTGACCGGGAACTTCATGGCCAACACCCTGTCCGGGGGCGCTGGCGCCGACACCCTGGCCGGCGGGGCGGGCGATGACGTCTACTTCGTGGACGGGACCTCCGACCTGATCATCGAGGCCGGCGGCGCCGGCACGGACCTGGTCCGCGTCGGGATCACCCTGGCCGGAAGTCGCTATACCCTCTCCGCCAACGTGGAGAACGGCGAGGTGACCGGCGGCGTCGCCCTGGATCTCGTCGGCAACGCCTCGGCGAACCGGCTGACCGGCGCGGGGGGCTCAGACACCCTGTCGGGAGATCTCGGCGCAGACACGCTGAACGGCGGTGGCGGCGCGGATTCCCTCGTCGGCGGCGCCGGCAATGACCTCTACCTGGTCGATACCCTCTCCGACCAGGTTGCGGAGGCGGCGGGGGGCGGGACCGATACGGTCCAGCTCTCCGTCGCGACCGCCGGGGGAAGCTATACCCTCGGCGCCGAGGTGGAGAACGCGGTGCTGATGAGCAGCGTGGCGTTCAACCTGACGGGCAACGCCCTGGCCAACAGCCTGGCCGGTAACGCGGCCAACAACCTGCTGGATGGAGGGTCGGGGAACGACACCCTGACCGGCGGCGCCGGGAACGACACCTATATGGCGGACTCCGCCTCCGACCTCGTGGTGGAGGCCTTCGGCCAGGGCTGGGACCACGTTTCGGTCGGCATTGCGGTCGCCGGCGGGACCTACAGCCTCTCCGGCAATGTCGAGAGCGCCGCCCTGACCTCCGCGGTCGCCTTCAACCTCACCGGCAACAGCCTGGCCAACACCCTGGCTGGAAACGCCGCCGCCAACCGGCTCGATGGCGGGGGCGGCGCAGATACCATGACCGGCGGGGCGGGCGACGACACCTATGTGGTGGACTCCCTCGGCGACGCCCTGGTCGAGGCCGCGGGCGGCGGAGTGGACCTGGCCCTGGTCGGGATCAACGCCTCGGGCGGGACCTGGACCCTGCAGGACCAGGTGGAGAACGCCCAGGTCATCGGCAGCCTGGCCTTTGGCCTGAGCGGCAATGGCCTGGCCAACGTCCTGACGGGCAACGCCGCGGCCAACACCCTGTCGGGAGCGGCCGGCGCCGACACCCTGGTGGGCGGCGCGGGGGACGACGTCTATGTCATCGACTCCCTGTCCGACTCCGTCGTCGAGGCGGCGGGCGCGGGTACGGACACCGTGCGGGTCGCCATCGCGGGGGCGGGGGGCGCCTACGTCCTGGCGGCCAATGTCGAGAACGCCGCCCTCATCAACGCCGTGGCCTACGACCTCGCCGGCAACGCCCTGGCCAATGTGCTGACGGGCAACGCACTGGCGAATCGGCTGGAGGGTGGGGACGGTGGCGACACCCTGACCGGAGGCGGCGGGGCCGACACCCTGGCCGGCGGCGCCGGCAATGACGTCTATGTGCTGGATGACGCCCTGGACCTGGTGTCCGAGGCGGGAGGGGCGGGGGTCGATACGGTCCAGTTCCTCCTGTCCACCACGGGCGCCACCTTCACCCTGGCCGCCGAGATCGAGAACGGGACCCTCCTGTCGACAGGTCTCGTCAACCTTGCGGGCAACGCCCTGGCCAATGTGCTGACAGGTGGAGGCGGGGCCAACCTCGTTTCCGGCGGGGGCGGGGCGGACACCCTTTCCGGGGGGACTGGGGACGACACCCTGTCGGGAGGCGCAGGCGCCGACCGCCTGACCGGCGGAGCGGGCTACGACGCCTTCCGCTTTGACGTCCTTCCCGACGCCGGGGCCGACCTGATCACCGACTTCGCCGTCGGCGTGGACAAGATCCACCTGAGCCGGGCGGCGTTCGCAGGCCTCTCGGGCGCGGCGTCAGGGCCCCTGGGGTTGGGCCTCTTCTGGGCGGGCGCTGGCGTGACCTCGGCGCACGACGCCGATGACCGCCTTGTCTACGACACCACCACCGGGACCCTCTACTACGACCCTGACGGGATCGGCGGCGCGGCGGCCATCGCCCTGGCGACCTTCGGGACGTCCCGGCCGGTCCTGTCAGCCGGCGACTTCATACTCGCCGCCTGAGTCGGGGCTCAGGGCGCGACGGGCAGGGCGTTGAACTGGCGGAGGGTGTCGCGAAGGCTCGTCTGGCCGGTCCAGCCCCCCGTGTACAGGACGTTGTCGATCTTCCAGCCGTTGTCGTTGACCAGCTTCACGTCATCGGTCCAGCGGGTCTTGTAGCCCTTGTTGGTGAAGGTCACCGCCACCGAGGCGCGGTCGCCGATGACCCGGGCGGGACCCAGGCTATAGCCGGTGTAGCCCTCGTAGAGGCCGGCGAAGATCTCGCCTTCCAGGATGTTGGGCTTGTCGGTGGGGTTGGGACCCGCCTTGGTCCGCGCGGCGGACTCGACCTCGTTGGCCTTGGCCTGCTCGACCTGGGCGGAGAGGTCCCGGCTCAGGCGCGCCGTCTCGACCTGCCGGAAATCGCCCGAATAGGGGCCGTAGAAGCCCCGCACCGCCGCCTTCGGCGAAGTGATGCCGTCCGGCCCGGTCTGGCAGGCGGCCAGGGCGAGGAGGCTTGCGGCCGAAAGGGCGAGGAGGCCAAGGTTGCGGATCATGGTCGGGCTCCGGAAACTGAGGGTGTGAACCTACCAGCGCCGCGCCCCTCAGGGTAGGGGCGTTGATCCGCATCAAGGCGGCGAACCGCGCCGCGCCCAGTAGGCCTCGGACGCGCCCCAGCCCCCGCAGCAGGCCATGCGCCTGGCCTTCCTGCAGATGTCCCGGGGGATGCGGCGACGCTGGGCTCGGCCTATTCCAGGTACAGGGTCTTCAGCCGGGCCAGCTCGGCAGGCCCGACGCCGGCCTCCGCCTTGAGGTAGGCGCCCACGGAGCCCCAGCGGCGGTCCACTTCATCGAGGGCGAAGGCGAGGTAGCCGCGGCCAGAGCTGTCCTTCAGCGGCTGGGGCGTCATGTACTTGGGGTCTTTCTGGTACTGGGCGTAGATCGCCGCGCCCGGGTTGGAAGCGATCAGCTCCGGCGTCAGCCTGGGCATCTCGTACTGCGGCCTGCGGTAGGTGGTCGACAGGTGATAGTCCGCCATCACGGTCTCCAGCGGCACGCCCAGGGCGCGCAGGATCAGGGCGGAGGCGAACCCGGTCCGATCCTGTCCAGCCGAGCAGTTGTAGACGACAGGCCCCTCATTCCGGAGCAGGCTGGCGAAAAGGACCCGGACCTGGGGCGCCAGCAGTTCCGGAAAACCGCGGTAGATCGCCTCCATGTCCGGAGCCCCCGCATTGCGGCTCTGGGAAATGGCGCCCATGGAATAGCCTACGGACGCATAGGGAACGCCCTCGATCTTGGAAGGCGCCAGTACGCGCTCCTCGCTGGAGCGGAGGTCGACCATCTGGGACAGGCCCAGCTCGCGGACCCGCCGGAGGTCCTCTGCGGTCAGGGACGGCGTGGCGCCCGAGCGGTAGATCCGGCCCCATCGGACCGTCCGGCCGTCCACCGCCCGATAGCCGCCCAGGTCCCGGAAGTTGGAGCCCTGAGCCAGGGGAAGCACGCGCTCGGCCACCCGGGTCGCCCGGCCGTCTGCGCCGTCGACCAACAGGAAGTAGGGCCGGCGGATCAGGCCCGCCTTCAACTCATGCCGACCGTCCCTGTCGTCATCGGACACCAGCTTCATCCGCTCCCGGGGCGCATCCGGTCGGTCGGCGACGTAGACGTCCACCGGACCGGCTGCGGTCCAGCTGACGATGACACGGTCGGCAGACGGGCGCTGGACCCGTTCCCCTGCGACGCGGGCCTCGGCGGAACCGGCGGCCAGGCTGAGCGCCAGGGCGCCGGC
>CAIMLY010000143.1 GCA_903842425.1 uncultured Alphaproteobacteria bacterium
CCCTGTCCTGCCCCCTGAGGGCGGACCTGGCCGAGAACCTGGCGGCGGGGCAGGGGGACAAGGTGTTCGCCTCGACCCTGTCGGCCTTTTCCGAGGTGAGGTTCGACTATCCCGACCGGCGCGACGGGGCGGAGAACAGCCGGTGCCTGGTGCTGTCCCTGGCCGACGGGGCCTGGAGCCGGGGGGCGACCCCGCGCACGGCCATGATCGACGCCGGGCCCGCCGAGCATCCCGTGGCGACGGCGCCGGACGGCGCGATGTTCTGGTGCGAGCGGGGGTCGAGCGCCGACGGGGCGCCCTTCGCCTGGTTCCTGGAGAGCGCCGACCAGGTGCTGGACGAGGACCGCACGGCCCTGGTGCGCGGGGTCTGGCCGGACCTGGCCGGGCAGCAGGGGCCGGTGGTGCTGGAGGTCTCGGCCCGGCGCACGCCACAGGGGCCGGAGCGCCGCGCCCCGGCGGCGGCCCTTGCGCCCGGACAGGCGCGGGCGGACCTGAGGCTGTCGGGACGACTGTTCCGGGTGCGGCTGAGCGGAAACGCCTCGCCCACGGCGGGCCGGATCGGGCGGCTGGTGTTTGACCTGGCGCCGGCGGGCGGACGTTGAGGGCCGAAGCGGAGGACCGCGAGGCCCTGAGCCTGGCGCTGACGGCCCTGGCGGCGGACGCCGGGCCCGCGGACCTGGCCAGGGCGCTGAGGACCGGCCGGGCGCGGCTGTGGATCGGCGAGGGGGCGGTGCTGGCCACCGAACTGGCGCCGGAGCCGGAAGGGCCCTGCCTGCACGTCTGGCTGGCGGCCGGGCGGCTGGCGGCGGTGCTGGCCCTGAGGCCGGGCCTGGAGGCCTGGGCCCGGGGAGCGGGCTGCACTCGGATCACCCTGGATGGACGCAAGGGCTGGGCCCGGGTGCTGGCGCCCTTTGGCTATCGCCGGGCGGGACACGAGATCGAACGGAGACTGTGATGGGAAAGAAGAAGACCAAGACCACCGCGACCGAGACGAGCCGGACGGTGACGACGCCGACCCGGCCCGACTGGGTGGACGCCCAGGCGCGGGGGCTGAACGAGGCCCTGACCGAATGGGGCCGGCGGGACCCGACGGCCTCGGTGGCCCCGGTCTCGGACCTGGAGCGCCGGGCCTCTGAAGGCGCGGCCGGCCTGGGGCTGGGCGAGGGCTGGAACGCCGGGACGACGGACTGGGCGAACTGGGGGCGGGTGAGCGCCGGACCGTGGGCTGTGCCGGGACCTGGGCCTGGGCCTGGGACGGGGACGGGGACGGGGACTGGGACTGGGACGGGGACCGGGACTTGGCCTGTGCCTATGCCTGGGCCTATGCTTGGCCCTGTGCCTGGGCCTGGGCCTGCACCTGCACCCGGGCCTGCGATCCCGGCTTCCGGGCGATCCTACGCCCTGGGGGCCGACCTGCTGGGCCCCGGTCCGGCGGACCGCGCGCCTCCGGCCTTCCCGACTTCGGGGCCTATTCTGGAAGGGACCGGCGAGGCGCCCCAGGCGGCGAGCGTGCTGGACCGGCTGTCGTC
>CAIMLY010000144.1 GCA_903842425.1 uncultured Alphaproteobacteria bacterium
CCTAAATCGGGCGCGGGCGAAACACCCAGCCAGTCGCAAGGGTGCGCACGGCGCGCGCTGGCGGTAGGGTCCCGCCCATGATCCGCCTGTTCGCCGCCCTGGCCCTGCCTGATGACGCCGCTGACGCCCTCGAACCCTTCCAGCAGGGCCTGGAGGGCGCGGCCTGGCGGCCCCGGGAGGCCCTGCACGTCACCCTGAAGTTCGCCGGGGACCTCCGCGAGGACCTGGCCGACGACCTCGACGCCGAGCTCAGCCGGATCGGCGGCGCGCCCCTCGTCCTGGACCTGGCCGGCGCCGGGGCCTTTGGGGAGGGCCGCGACCTCTACGCCGTCTGGGCCCGCGTGACTCCGACACCGGCCCTGTCCCGGCTGGCCCGGGCCTGTGAGGTCGCCGCCCGCCGGGCGGGCCTTGCGCCGGAAGCCCGCGCCTACACGCCGCACGTGACCCTGGCCTACCTGGACCGGCCCGCGCCCCAGGCCGTGGCCCGCTGGCTCACCTTCGCCGAGTCCCTCAGGGTCCCGGCCGTGCGGTTGGACCGTTTCGGCCTCTATTCAAGCTGGCGCGGCCCGGACGGATCACGCTATCGCCTCGAGCGCAGCTATCCGCTCGACAGACGGGCGGAGCCCGCCTGACGCACCGTCCGAGGAGCCGCCCATGCCCGACTGGATCTCCGCCATCATCCTGGGCGTGGTCGAAGGCCTGACCGAGTTCATCCCCGTCTCCTCGACCGGTCACCTGCTGCTGACCAAGATCGCCCTGGGACTGCCGCCGGGCTTCTGGGACACCTTCATCGTCCTGATCCAGCTGGGCGCCATCCTCGGCGTCGTCGCGCTCTACTTCCGCAGGCTGTGGGACATGGCGCTCAGCCTGCCGGTCTCGCAGAGGGCGCGCCACTTCGCCCTGTCGGTCTTCGTGGCCTTCCTGCCGGGCGCCCTGGCCGGCGCCCTCCTGCACGACGTCATCAAGGAGGTGCTCTTCGAAAGCCCGCGCCTGATCTGCTGGTCGCTCATCATCGGCGGCGTGGTCCTGCTGGTCATCGACCGCCGGGCGCCGGCCCCGCGCGAGACCGACGCCATGGCGCTCAGCCTCAGGACCTCGCTGCTGGTCGGGCTCTTCCAGACCCTCGCCCTGATCCCCGGCGTCTCGCGCTCGGGCGGCACCATCGTCGGGGCCATGCTGATGGGGGTGGAGAAGCGCGCAGCGGCCGAGTTCTCCTTCTTCCTGGCCATGCCGACCATGGCCGGGGCCTTCGTCCTCGACTTCTGGTCCAGCCGGGGCGACCTGCACGGCGACCGGATCGGACTGCTGGCCCTGGGCTTCGCCGTCAGTTTCGTGGTCGGCTACGCGGTGGTGAAGGTCATGCTGGAGGTCGTCAGCCGCCGGGGCTTCGCCCCCTTTGGCTGGTGGCGGATCCTCGTCGGGGCGGCGGGACTCGCCCTCCTGGCGGGGGGCTGAAGCCCCGGGTTCAGGCGACCGCGCCCGGCGCCTCGTCCCGGGCGAACTGGCCGCCCTTGCGGAAGCGGTAGATGTAGGTCGGCAGGATGGCCTCGACCGTCTCCGGCGCGATCCCCAGCTCCGCCAGGCCGGGCGCCTGGCCGGAGACGACGTTGTCGGTCTTCAGCAGCTCGACCTGGTCCGCGGTCAGGGGCGGGGCGACCGGCGTCAGGGCGAAGGGCGCGCACAGGGTCCCGACCAGGCCCGCCACGGGGAAGGGCAGGGGGGCGTAGAGCCGGCGACGGCCGGTCTCCTTCAGGATCAGGTCGAGGATCTCCCGGAAGGTGAAGACGCCTGGTCCCCCCAGCTCGAAGGTCTTGCCGGCGTGCTGCGGGTCCAGGGCGACCGTCGCGGCGGCCCGGGCCACATCGCCCACATAGACGGGCTGGAAGCGTGTCCGTCCCCCGCCGATCAGGGGCAGGAAGGGGCTGGCGGCGGCCATCTCGCCGAACTTGTTGAAGAAGTCGTCGCCGGGCCCGAAGACGATTGAGGGCCGCAGGATCACCGCCGAGGGCAGGACCTCGCGGACGGCGGCCTCACCCTCGGCCTTGGAGCGGGCGTAGCGCGAGGCCGAGCCGGCATCGGCGCCGAGGGCCGACATCTGGACCAGCCGCGCGCCGGCCGCGGCGGCGGCCTGGGCGATGGCGCGGGCGGCGTCCACGTGGACCGCCTGGAAGGTCTGGCGCCCGGTCTCGTACAGCAGGCCGACGAGGTTGATCACCGCGTCGGCGCCCTCCACGGCCCGGGCGACGGAGGCGGCGTCGCGGATGTTGGCCTGCACGACCTCGACCTGGCCGACGTCGCCCATAAGCCGCATGGCGTGGGCCAGGTGGGGCTGTCGCACCGCCACCCGCACCCGGGCGCCCCGCCGGGCCAGGGCCCGGACGATCTGGGTCCCGATGAATCCGGAACCGCCGAAGACGGTGACGAGGTCTGGCATGACTTCCGGGCTCCGAGGGGCGACACAGGTCCGTGGGGATAGACGATGCCTCGACGCCCTGCAATCGGCGGTGGCGCTTCGGTGCGCATGGCCGTTGACCCGACCGGGACTTGGCCCTAAGGAAGCGCCCTCGCACGGTCCGACGGATCGGGCCCAGGTGGCGGAATTGGTAGACGCGCTGGCTTCAGGTGCCAGTGGCTTAACGGCCGTGAAGGTTCGAGTCCTTTCCTGGGCACCACCGTCCCCC
>CAIMLY010000145.1 GCA_903842425.1 uncultured Alphaproteobacteria bacterium
GGCGCAACCGCCTCGGCGACCCGGCGGGCCTGGGCGGTGACTTCGGGGCCGATGCCGTCGCCCGGCAGGAGGAGGAGGTCGGTCATGGAATAACCCTTAGGAGCCTGGGCGCCGCCGCCGTGTCGTTCCGCCGATGCTCGTCGGAGCCGGTCCGGTCAGAGGGCGCGCTCTGAGGCGATCTCGTAGGCGAACAGCCGACGGTCGGAAACCCCGAATTGGGGCCAGTGCGACCTCCATTCCGCCATGTGCGGGGTCTGGAAGTGTGCATCCAGCGCCGCCTGGTCGCGCCAGACCTCGAACACCCGGATGAGGCCGGGATCGGCGACATCCTCGGCATAGGCGTATTCCAGGCACCCCGCCTCCGCCCGGCTGGCGGCGAGCATGGCCAGCATGTGCGGCCGGAGCCCCTCCAGATTCTCGGGCGGCGCGCGCACGACGCCGGCGACGATCAGGGTCATGCCCGCTCGAGCCAGGGGTGGGTCAGGGTGCGCCGGGACTCCCAGGCGTCGATGTCGGCGGCGGCCGAGAGGGTCTCGCCGATGGCGTCCAGGCCGTTCAGCATCTTGGTCTTGCGGGAGGGATCGATCTGGAAGGTGAAGACCTTGCCGGAGGGCGAGGTGACGGTCTGCGCGGCGAGGTCGACGCTGACCATGTGGTTGCCGCCCTGGCACTCGGCCATCAGGTCCTGGACCTCGTCGGGCTTCAGCACCACCGGCAGCAGGCCGTTCTGGAAGCAGTTGTTGTAGAAGATGTCGGCGAAGGACGGGGCGATGACGCAGGTCACGCCGAAGTCCATCAGGGCCCAGGGGGCGTGCTCGCGACTGGAGCCGCAGCCGAAGTTGTCGCCGGTCACCAGGACCCCGGCGCCGGCGTACTCCGGCCGGTTCAGCACGAAGTCCGGGCGCGGCTGGCCCTCACCGTCGAAGCGCAGGTCGTAGAACAGGCCCCGGGACAGGCCCTCGCGCTCCACGGTCTTGAGGAACTGCTTGGGGATGATCTGGTCGGTGTCGATGTTGGCCAGGGGCAGGGGCGCGGCCCGGGCGTCGAGGCGGGTGAAGGGCTTCATGGCTCGGCTCCGGCCGTTCCGGCGTTCTGCTGCAGCACCACTGTGGGCGTAAAGGCCACGCCCTCGCGGAGGGTGAAGATGCGGGTCCCGGGCTTACGGCCGTTGCGGACCTCCGAGACGTTGAAGCCGAGGCCGGAGAGCCGGCCCTGGACGGCGTCGGCGTCGGCGGCGCCCCAGGCCAGGCCGTTGAAGTCGTCGGGCTGGTCCGTCGTCTCGGCCTCCCCCAGACGCAGGACGACCTCCATGACCAGGCCCCCGCAAGCGAAGAACATCTGCCGGGCGCCCCAGGCGGGATTGGACCGGTCCAGCCTCAGGTCGAGACCGAGGCGTGCGCCCCAGAGGGCCAGGGCGCGGTCCCCGGAGCGCGCGGCGATGACCACGTGGTCCAGGGCGCTGACGGCGGAGGCCTCGGAAACCGCAGGCGCCGACAGGCCGGGGCCATCGCCCGACACGAGGGCCAGGTTGAGGCCGCCCGCCGCAGCGGGGTCCAGGCGGACCAGGCGGCGGTCGCCGAAGGTGGTCTCCTCGCCCAGGGCGGGCAGGCCCCGGCGTCCGGCCAGGCGCACGGCGGCGTCAAGGTCGGCCACCCTCAGGACGATGAGCTCGCCGGGGTCATCCTCCCGGCGGGCCCTGAGGCACAGGGCGGTGTTGGCCAGGACGAAGACACTGGCGGGAACGCCCTCGACCAGGCCCTCCCAGGCCGGCTCCCGGCCCAGGAAGACGCCGTAGCGGGCGGCGGCGTCCTCCACGTCGTCGACGGGCAGGACCACATGGTCGAGGCCGAGGATCACCTCAGATAGTCCCGGACGTCGGCGATATGGCCGGCGATGGCGGCGGCGGCGGCCATGGCCGGGCTCATCAGGTGGGTGCGCCCGCCCCGGCCCTGCCGGCCCTCGAAATTGCGGTTGGAGGTGGAAGCGCAGCGCTCGCCGGGCGCCAGGCGGTCAGGGTTCATGCCCAGGCACATGGAGCATCCGGGCTCGCGCCAGTCGAAGCCGGCGTCGCGGAAGACCGCGTCCAGGCCCTCTTCCTCGGCCTGGGCCTTCACCAGGCCCGAGCCCGGGACCACCATGGCGCGCACCCCCGGGGCCACCTTTCGGCCGCTGACGATGTCGGCGGCGGCGCGGAGGTCCTCGATCCGGCTGTTGGTGCAGGAACCGATGAAGACGACGTCCACCTTCGCCGAGGCGATGGGCTGGCCGGCCTCCAGGCCCATGTACTCCAGGGCCCGGGCGACGGCGGCCCGCTTGTCGGGACTGGCGAAGGCCTCGGGCGAGGGCGCGGCGCCGGTCACCGGGACCACGTCCTCGGGGCTGGTGCCCCAGGTGACCAGGGGGGCGATGGCCGAGGCGTCGATCCGGACCTCACGGTCGAAGACGGCGTCGGGATCCGAGAACAGGGTCTTCCAGCTGGCCAGGGCGATGTCCCAGGCGCCGCCCTTGGGGGCCGAGGGACGGCCGCGCAGATAGTCGAAGGTGGTCTCGTCCGGGGCCACCAGGCCCGCCCGGGCGCCGCCCTCGATGGTGAGGTTGCAGAGGGTCATGCGGCCCTCCATCGACAGCGCGCGGACGGCGTCGCCCGCATACTCGATGACATAGCCCGTGCCGCCCGCCGTGCCGATCTCGCCGATCACGGCGAGGGCGAAGTCCTTGGCGCCGACGCCGGGGGCGGGGGTTCCCTCGATCACCACCCGCAGGTTCTTCGCCTTCTTCTGGCGCAGGGTCTGGGTGGCCAGGACATGCTCCACCTCGGAGGTGCCGATGCCGTGGGCCAGGGCCCCGAAGGCGCCGTGGGTGGAGGTGTGGGAGTCGCCGCAGACGATGGTCATGCCCGGCTGGGTGCGGCCCTGCTCGGGACCCACCACATGGACGATGCCGTTGCGGACATCGCCCATGGGGAAGAACTCGATGCCGTTGTCGGCCACGTTGCGCTCGAGGGTCGCGAGCTGCAGGCGCGCCTCTTCGTCGGCCACGGCGGCCACGCCCAGGCCCTGCCCCTCGGTGGGGATGTTGTGGTCGGCCACCGCCAGGGTGCGGTCCGGCCGCCGGACCTTCCGCCGGTTGGCGCGCAGGCCGGCGAAGGCCTGTGGCGTCGTCACCTCATGGATCAGGTGCAGGTCGATGTAGAGGATCGCCTCGCCGTCCTGTTCGGCGACGAGGTGCGCA
>CAIMLY010000146.1 GCA_903842425.1 uncultured Alphaproteobacteria bacterium
CGGGGAAGGACATGGCGCGCGAAGAGGTCCGCCTCGGCCGCATGGGGATAGCCCGAGAGGATGAAGGCCTCGATTCCCATGTCGCGGTAGTCGTTGAGCTTGGCCAGGACCTGGTCCGGATCACCCACGATCGCAGCGCCGCAGCCGGAGCGGGCGCGGCCTATGCCGGTCCACAGGTGAGGCTCGGCGTAGCCGTCGTCTCCTGAGCTTTCGCGAAGGGCCGCCTGGGCGGCGACGCCGACCGAGGTGGAATCGAGGGACCTGGCGCGGATCGCGGCGCCCTGCTCGGCGTCCAGCCGCGACAGGAGCCGGTCGGCGGCGGCCCGGGCCTCGGCCTCTGTGGGGCGGACGATCACGTGGGCGCGGTAGCCGAACCTGAGGGTGCGGCCGTACCTGGCCGCCCGGGCCGTCATGTCGGCGATGATCCCGGCCACCACCTCCCGGCGGTCAGGCCACATCAGGAAGACGTCGCAGCCCGTGGCGGCCGCCTCGCGCGCCTCTTCGGAGAGGCCGCCGAAGTAGAACAGCGGCGCCCTGCCCGAGACCGTGGTGATCCGCGGCGGCGCCAGCTTCAGCTTCCAGTGCTCTCCGTCATGATTCAGGGGCTGTCCGTCCAGCAGGGTCTTCAGGATGTGCATCGCCTCGACCGTCCGGCCGTAGCGAGGCCCCGGGGGCATCTGCTCGCCGGGCATGTCGGACGAGATGATGTTGACGGTCAGGCGGCCTTCCAGGAGGCGGTCGAGGGTGGCGATCTGGCGGGCGAGCTGGGGCGGCCACATCTCGCCGATCCGCACGGCCACCAGGAGGCGTATGCGCTTCAGGTGCGGCGCGATGGCGGCGGCGAAGGCGGTGGTGTCGATCCCGAGGTCATAGCCGGAGGGCAGCAGGATGTTGTCGAATCCGCCCGCCTCGGCCTGCAGCACGATGTCGCGGCAGTGCTCCCAGCTGGACTTCAGCCCGGGGTCGGGCACGCCGAGGAACTCGTAGTCGTCGTCACAGAGCGCCGAGAACCAGGAGACTTCGCACGGGGGGCGGGTCACGGCAGGGGCGCCCCGAGGCTGGCGACAAGGACCTGGTACCATTCCGCTCGGGTCCAGCGGGGGATGTAGGCCTGAGGGATCTCGGCGATCCGGGCGACGGACTGGGTCCCGACGAGGGGGATGGGGCGCGCCGGATGCGCCATGATCCAGCTGTAGGCGGCGGCGGCCAGGCTGACGCCGGCCTCCCGGGCCTTGGCGTCCAGGGCGCTGGCGACGGCGAGGGTGCGGGCGTCGGCGGGGTTGGCGAGCCGTCCGCCGCCGAGGGGCGACCAGGCCAGAACCGCCATGCCCCGGGCGATCGCCTGGTCCAGCACCCCGTCGCCCAGGGCTGCGACGGCCAGCGGGGAGAATTCGGGCTGACAGGACACGACGGGCAGGGGCAGGTGGGCCGCCAGCGCCTCTACCTGCCAGGGCGTCATGTTGGAGACGCCGAAGGCGCCGATCTTGCCGGCGCGGTGCGCCGCCAGCAGCGCCTCGCCGATCTCGGCCGGATGGGTCAGGAGGTCCGGGCGGTGGATCTGCCAGAGCGGCAAATGGTCGAGCCCCATGCGGGCCAGCGAGGCGTCAATGGCCGAGGTGAGGTAGGTGGCGCTCGAGTCGTAGGGCACGCCCATGGAGATGCCGCCCTTGGTGGCGATCACCATGCGCGACCTGAGGCCCGGATTCCCGGCCAGCACGCGGCCGAGCAGGGCCTCGGCCGCCCCGAAGGGCTCGCCGTTGTCGGGGCCGTAGATGTCCGCGGTATCGAAGAGGGTGACGCCGGCGTCCAGTGCGGCCTGGATGCGCGCCTCGGCCGCGGCGACATCGTCGCCGGCGAAGCGCCACATGCCCCAGGCGATCGATGAGACCTCAGGACCGCCGGGATACAGGGCGCGCAAGCGGGGCGGGCTGGGAAGCTGGGTCATAGGCCTTCTCGTCACCCTTCCTTGGGATACAGACCTGCGCGGGCCGGATGAGGGCGACTTGCGCCCCGCCGCCATCATGACGATGTCGACTCCCGGAGGGAAGCCAGGTTCCCCGGGTGCAGGACACCCGAAGTCCCTGTATGACTGTCCTGGTCGGCCTGTGGCGTCTCGGGGGTCCGGGCGCCTGGGCCAAGGTTCACTGGGAGGCTCCTGAATGACCAGACTTGCAGGCACGGACGAGGCCATGCACCCGACCGGCGAGGACCGGGCCTGGAGCGAGAGCTACTACTTCAACTTCATCGACCCGAAGACCGGCGTGGGCATGTTCACCCGCATGGGCTTCCGGCCGGGCAATGGCTGGGCCGACGCCCTGCACGCGGTCTACCTGGGCGGCAGCCGGGTGGCGTTCACCTACGGCCGGCGGGACATCGGCAGGGACCTCTCCGCCTACGACGGCGACCTGAAGGTCGGGAACCTGGCCCTGTCCTGCGAGGAGCCCTTCCGCCGCTGGACCGTCAGTTACGACGGCCCGGCTCAGGACACCCCCGACGGGGCCATCCTGATGACCCGCGCCAAGCTCCGCCCCGACGGATGGCACACGCCCGCCCACCTCTCCATGCAGGTGGACGTAGAGGCCCTGACAGAGCCGCACTTCGCCGCCCGCGGCGCCCACGGCCACTTCGAGCAGAGCCTTCGCGCCACGGGTCGCCTCACCATCGGCGGGGAGGAGATCGCCTTCGACGGCTTCGGCGTGCGGGACAAGTCCTGGGGCCCGCGCAACTGGAGCGGATCGTCCAGCGGGTCCTCCGGAGCCGCCTCGGCCGGTCCCGCGCTCTCGACCCCGGCGGCGCCCAATCCCTTCGTCTTCTGGTTCTCGATGAACTTCGGGGCGGGGACGTCCCTGGGCGGCTCCTGCTTCCTCCGGGCGGATGGCGCCATGCTGGGCTCGGGCTGGATCCAGGACGGCGAGGCCATGGACACCCTGGAGGATGTCCGGGTCGAGACCACCTTCCGGCCCGGCTCCATCCTGCACGAGACGGTGTCGATGGTTGCGCGCACGGGCCAGGGCCGGGAGGTCCGGATTCAAGGCCAGGTGATCAACATGTGCCCGACCAAGATCCCCTTCCCGGGGGGCGCCACCTTCGTCAACGAGGGCCTCGCCCGCTTCACGATGGACGGCCGTGAGGGCTTCGGCATCGCCGAGTCCTGGCACAATGTGACGGAATGACGCCCAACCCCGCCGGCTGCCGGCGCACAGTTGAGACCACAGCTTCATGATCCTGCCGCCCGCCTGCGAGCCGCCCAGCCAGGCTGTCGCCCTCCTCTGGATCGGCGAGCTTGAGGTAAAGCCGGGCGCGAAGGTCGCGCTGGACCCCTACTGGAGCCGCCGGCCCTCGGACCGGACTCCGGCGCCGCCAGCCTGCCTGAAGAAGGTCACGCTGGTGGGTGCGCCAAGCGTGAAGCTGTCGAAGGACAAGAGGTCCGTTGAAGTGGCGCCCTCGGCTGCGGATGAGGATACGGCCGAGATCCGCGCGCAGCTGGGCGGCGCGCCGGTCGTTGCACGCCTCAGGGTGGTGGACGCCTCCACCAACCCCTTGCCGGGGGTCTGGACCCAGGCCGAGATGCGGTGTCCCGCAGGTGCTGAGGCCACGGGTTGGGAGCCGCTGAGGGAATTCGTGCTCAAGGCCGACGGCGCCTTCTCGGCCACCTGGACACCCTTTGAATTCTATCAGGACTACTGGGGCGCCTGGACCTGGGACCGCGCCTCGAAGCGGTTCACGCTGAAGCTCAAGGGCGGAAACTGCCGGCCCCCGGCCTTTGACGGGGAGGGGCAGGCGGAACTCGATCCTTCGGGACGACTGCTGGTCTCGGGGGTCGTCCTCCGGGACCCGGCAGGCCCCGGCGACCCGTCGCGCTGCACGCTGGTGTTCCAGCGGCTGCGGTAGAGCCCCTGGGCCCCCGGCGCCCCCCTTCGCCAACCCGCCCTCTACCTTCCGCACGGCGGCGGTCCCTGCGCCTTGATCGACGAACCAGCGGGCGTCTGGACCGGGATACGAACCCTCCCGGAGGGGGTTGCGGCCACCCTCGAGGCGGCCGCCCCGGAGCGTGACGCTGGGCTGGTGGGCCGGGCCGGGGCGCCGGATCTACTCGGAGCGCGTCCTGCAGACAGCCCTGTCCGGGTTCCGGTTCGACTGAGGCCGGAATGACAGGTTTCCGCGCTTCCGGTTGGTCCCGGGATGTGCTGGACTCCGGTAGAACACTGGGAGGACTTCATGCAGGAAATGACCGTCCGCGAGGACATTCCGCTGGCCGCAGATGCGGCCTGGGCCGTGATCGGCGACTTTTCCGGGATCCGGAAGTGGGCGACGCTGGTGGAGGCCGAGAGCACCGAGGTCACGCCCCAGGGCAAGGTGCGCACCCTGACCATGCCCGGCGGCCGGACCGTCTCGGAGTTGATGACCGACGAGGGGCCGCACCACTACACCTACACCCTCGATCGCCCGGACATGGAGGCCTACTTCTCCACCGTGTCCGTGGAGGCCGGCGCGGGTGACGCCTGCGCCATCGTCCTGCGGGTCCGGTTCCAGCCGAAAGACCCCTCCCAGCTCGAGGCGGCGACCGAGGCCATGGGGAAGTTCTGCCGGGGCAACCTCAAGGCCATGAAGCGCGCCCTGGGCCTGGCCTGAGCCAATAAGAGGAAGCCCGCACGTGCTGAACCGACTTGACGACTTCCCGATCCACCAGACCCCGGAGCCCATCGCCCATCCGGCGACCAGCGACCGCAACGTCTACGACCGGACCTGGTTCAACGGGTACGCACGGGACGGGTCCTACTATTTCGGGGTGGGGATGGCGATCTACCCCTTCCGGGGCATCCTCGACGGCGCGTTCAGCGTCGTGAAGCCGGACGGGCGCCAGTACTGCTTCTATGGTTCCCGGCGGGCGCCGACGGAGCGGACCGACATGTCGGTCGGCCCCTTCCGGCTGGAGGTGCTCGAGCCCATGCGCCGCACCCGTGTCGTGCTGGAGGAGAACGAGAGCGGCCTGTCCTGCGATCTTATCTTCTCGACCCGGACCGCCAGTCTGCAGGAGGCGAGGCAGACCCTCTGGTCCGGGACCCGCCGGGTGATGGACGCCACCCGCTTCGACCAGTTCGGCCGCTGGAGCGGCTGGGTGCGCACCCCCGAGGGCCTGATCGAGGTCGACCAGGAGGTCTGCCTGGGCACCAAGGACCGGTCCTGGGGGGTCCGCAACGTGGGTGAGCCCGAGACCGGAGGGGCGCCACGCACCACGCCGCCCAGCGCCTTCTTCCTCTGGACCCCGCTCTTCTGGGACGACCACGTTTCCCACGCCATCTTCTTCGACGACGCAGAGGGGCGGCCCCTGGTCCGTGAGGGCCTCACCGCCCCGCTCTACGTCAGTGAGGCGGAGGTCCCGGGGGTCGAGGACGGCCGCGACCGGCGCATGGCCACGGCCCGGCACCGGATCGACTACCACCCCGGCACCCGCCTCGCGCGCTACGCCGAAGTGGACCTGGTGGACCATGACGGCTCGGTCCGGACCATCAGCATGGAGCCCATCCTGAGGTTCCAGATGAAGGGCCTGGGCTACAGCCATCCTGAGTGGGGGCAGGGGATGTGGAAGGGTGAGCTGGCCATCGGCCACGAGTCCTTCGACACCCGCCAGCTCGACCCCCTGGCGCCGTCGCACCTCCACACCCAACAGGTGGTGCGCACCCGCGACAACGAGGGCCGCACCGGCATCGGCGTGCTGGAGCAGGTCTGCATCGGCCCCTACGCCCCGGCCGGCTTCACCCAGATGCTGGACGGCGCGAAGGGCTAGAGCCCCATAGGCCTGTCGCCATCCGCCGGGGTTCACCCCTTCCGGGCGGCGAAGGCGGCGATGCGCTCGCGCATGTCGGGCCCGACGCCCTCGCCGCGGTAGACCTCGTGGGCAAGGCCTGCGGGCAGGGCCAGGCCGTCGGTCTGGTCCAGGAGCCGCTTGTTGGCGGCGTGGCTGAAGGCCGAGTTGGCGGCGATCTCTGTGGTCCAGGCGTCAACGCCCTCGAGGAAGGTCTCGTCCGGCAGGCAGGCGTTGGCCAGGCCCATGGCCTCGGCTTCGCGACCGGAATAGGTGCGGCAGGTGAACATCATTTCCCGCGCCTTGCTGGTCCCGACCCGGCGCGGCAGGCGCTGGCTGAGGCCCCAGACCGGAGTCAGGGCCCAGCGGGCGTGGGTGTCCGCGAACTTCGCGCCCTCGGCGGCCAGGATGATGTCGCCGGCCAGGGCCAGTTCCAGGGCGCCGGTGTAACAGTGCCCATGGACCGCCGAGATCACCGGAAGGGGCAGGGCGGCCAGCCGCTCAATCACCTTCGACTGGAAGTTCGGCTCCGGCAGCCGCTCGCCGGCGGCGATGTCGCCCAGGTCGTGGCCCGCCGAGAAACAGCGCCCGGCGCCCCGCAGGACCACCGCCGCGACCCCGGCCGGCTTCGCCGCGATGTCCCGGACATGGCTGTCCAGCGCCTGGAAGAGCGGGACGTTCAGCGAATTGAGCTTGTCCGGCCGGTTCAGCACCAGGTGCACCGCCGAGCCGCGCGTCTCGCGCAGGACCAGTTCCGTCATGTCTTTCGCTCCCTTTTCTCCCAGTGGGCGCGGGGCGCCGGGCGGATGTCAACCCGGAGCCGGGCCTGTCATCCAACCGTCACCGATCCTTTGTAATCGTTCGTTCGCCCATTTCGGGATATCGTCGCTCCCGACCGCCGCTTCAGGTCAGGGATCGAGGCAGACAGGATCTCCCGTGAGGACCATCGCCATAGTCATCGGCGCCCTCTCCGTCGTGATGGGCGTCTCCGTCGGGAGCGCTTCCGGACAGGTGCTCGAGATTGGTGATGACGGTTCCGTGACAACCTATTCCGGGCCCAGGGTGTTCACAGCCTCCGGATCCCGGGCGATCGCGCCTGAAGTCCCGCGCCCTCCGGCTGCGCCTTCGGGCCCGGTCGCCAGCCTGGTCGCCGAGGCGGCGGCGCGCCATGGTGTGGACCCTCATCTGGCGACGGCCGTCGCCTGGCAGGAGTCCCGTTTCCAGCAGTCCGCCGTATCGCCCAAGGGCGCCAGGGGCGTGATGCAGCTGATGCCGGGCACGGCCCGCGACCTGGGGGTCGATCCCGACGACCTCCGCGGCAACATCGACGGCGGGGTCAGCTACCTGGCGCGGCAGCTGAGGCGCTTCGGAGACGTTCGCCTCGCCCTGGCCGCCTACAACGCCGGACCGGAGGCGGTGGAGCGTTACGGGGGTGTGCCGCCCTTCCAGGAGACCCGGACCTATGTCCAGGCCATTGTTTCGCGCCTTGGCGCACCCCGCATCCAGACCTACGGAGCCCAGTAGGACCATGACCCGCAAGATCCTCGCCTTCGCCGCTGCGGCCGCCCTGGCCGCCAGCCCGGCCCTCGCCCAGGCCCAGGCGGATCCCGCCGGGTCCTCGCCCCTGATCGCCGCCCTGGGCTGGGTGCAGGGCACCCTCCTGGGAACTGTGGCCACCAGCGCCGCGGTGATCGCGATCGCCATTGTCGGCTTCCTGATGCTCTCCGGCCGGATGGAGTGGCGCCGGGGCGTGATCGTCATCGTCGGCGCCTTCATCATCTTCGGCGCCGTATCCATCGTCGCGGGCATCCGCAGCCTCGCAGGAGCCATGTAGGATGAGCCGGCTGGCTTCCGATCCGGTGTTCGCCGCCCTGACGCGGCCGCAGATGATCGGCGGCGTCACCTACACCTACGCCATCCTGAACCTCATCGTGACCGGCGAACTCTTCCTGATCACCAAGTCGTTCTGGGTCCTCGGCGCCGCCCTGGTCATCCACGCCATCGGCTATGCCGGCTCGGTGCGCGAGCCCCGCTTCTTCGACATCTGGATCACCCGGCTCCGGTCCTGTCCGCGTGTCCGGAACTTCGGCTTCTGGGGCGGGAACTCGTACACGCCGTGAACAGCTTCATCACCACCCAGGCCGCCCGCCTCCTGGCGCCCCGGGAGGCCGCCATCGGCGACCGCCTGCCCTATGTGCGCCACCTGGACAGCCAGACGGTGACAACCCGGGACGGACTGCTGGTCCAGACCCTCCACATCTCGGGCTTTCCCTTCGAGACGGCCTCGGACGAGGACCTCAACTACCGCAAGTCCGTCCGCGAGACGGTTCTGCGCAGCGCCGCCACCTCGCGGCTCGCCCTCTGGCACCACGTGGTCCGCCGGAGGGTCACCCCCGAGTTCCCGCCACCGCCGGAGGAGCCCTTCTGCGCCGACCTCGACCGGAGATGGCGCGAGCAGCTGGAGACCCGCCAGCTCTTCGTCAACGACATCTTCCTGACCCTTGTGCTGAGGCCCACCCAGGGCCGGGCCGGACTCGTCGAGAAGGTGCTGCGCGGGCCGCGCCAGCGACAGTCGGAGACCGCCCGGGACCTGCGCGAGCTTCACGCCATGCGGGAGTCCTTCTCAGCCGCCCTGACTCCCTACGGCGTCCGCACCCTGGGCCTCTACGACGGCCCGGGCGGCGCCCAGTACTCCGAGCCGTCCGAGTTCCTCGCCCTCCTGCTGAACGGGGAGGGCCGGCCCGTGCTCACCCCATCCGGCGAGATTGGGGCGGCGGTGGGCCAGCGCCGCCTGACCTTCGGCCTTGACGCCCTGGAGCTTGGTGCGGGGCATGGCGGGACGCGCAGCTTCGGGGCCGTGGTGGGCCTGAAGGACTATCCCGCCCGGACCGCGCCGGGCCTACTCGACGGGGTCCTGCGCCTGCCGTACGAGATGGTGCTGACCGAGAGCTTCGCCTTCCAGGACCGCCAGGCCTCGCTGGACCGGATGGGCGTGGCCCTGCGCCGGCTGAAGGCCGCCGATGACGACGCCTTCAGCCTTCGCGGCGAGCTCGCCCAGGCCCGGGACGACGTGGGCGCAGGGCGCACCGCGTACGGCGAACATCACCTGTCGATCCTGGTCCGGGCCGAGGCCCTGGACGCCCTCGACTACGCCGTGGCCGACGTCCAGTCGGCCCTGGCCGAGGCCGGCGCCCTGGCGGTCCGGGAAGACGCCAACCTGGAGCCGAGCTTCTGGGCCCAGTTCCCCGGCGGCTTCCGCTTCATCGCCCGCAAGGGCCTGGTCTCGGCCAGCAATTTCGCCAGCCTGGCGAGCTTTCACAATCACCCCACCGGCGAGGCGTCCGGCAACCATTGGGGTCCGGCCATCTCCGTCCTGGAGACCACCGCCTCAGGGCCCTACCATTTCAACTTCCACCAGGGCGACCTGGGCAACTTCACCTGCATCGGGCCCTCCGGGTCCGGGAAGACGGTCCTCCTGACCTTCCTGCTCGCCCAGGCCGAGCGGGTCCAACCGCGGATCGCCTACTTCGACAAGGATCGGGGCGCTGAGCCCTTCATCCGGGCCATCGGCGGCCGTTACGACGTCCTGCGCCCCGGAGAGCCGACCGGCTTCAATCCGCTCCTTCTGCCGGACGAGCCCGGCAACCGCGCCTTCCTGGCTGACTGGCTGGCCCAGCTCCTGTCCTCGGATGGCTCAACGCTGAGCGCTGACGACCGGGCGGTCATCGCCGACGCCATCGACGCCAACTTCGCCCAGCCGATGTCGCACCGGCGCCTACGCTTCCTGCGCGAGCTGTTCCGGGGCGGTCGCAGGCCGACCCCCGGCGACCTCGCCTTCCGGCTGGGCCCCTGGTGCGAGACCGGCGAGCACGCCTGGCTGTTCGACAACACCGAGGACCAGCTCAGCCTGGAGACCCGGGTCCTCGGCTTCGACATGACCCGGGTGCTGGACGCCCCCGAAGTCCGGACGCCCGCCATGATGTACCTGTTCCACCGGCTGGAGCAGAGACTGGACGGCTCCCCGGCGATCTTCGTGGTGGACGAGGGCTGGAAGGTCCTCGACGATCCCGTGTTCGTGCGGCGGATCAAGGACTGGGAAAAGACCATCCGGAAGCGCAACGGCCTGGTCGGCTTCTGCACCCAGAGCGCCTCGGACGCCCTCGACAGCCGGATCGCTTCGGCGATCATCGAGCAGGCGGCGACCCAGATCTTCTTCCCGAATGCGCGGGCGAAGCCGGACGAATACATCGAGGGCTTTGGCCTGTCCGAACATGAGTTCTCGCTGGTCAAGTCGCTGCCGGACACCTCGCGGTGCTTCCTGGTCAAGCGCGGGGACCACAGCGTGGTCGCGCGCCTCGACCTGGCCGGGCTCTCCGGGCCGCTTCAGGTGCTGGCCGGGACCGAACGCTCGGTGCGCCGCCTCGATCAGCTTCGGGCGGCAGTGGGCGATGCGCCCTCGGCCTGGCTGGAGCCCTTCATGGCGGGGAAGTCCGCGCCATGATCAAGGCCTGTCCCTCCTACATGGAGGCCGGAGTTGTCGAGGGGGTCCTGGCCACCATCGACTGCCAGACCCGCGCCTACGCCCAGGGCGGCTACGAGGCCTTGACCCAGGGCTCCAGCCTGTTCGGGACGGCCCTGACCCTGCTGCTGACCATCTATGTCGCCCTCATCGGCTGGCGGCTGCTGTTTGCTCCCGAGGGTGCGCGGCTGTCCGAGGTGCCGGGAGTCGCCCTTCGGATCGGCGCCATCCTGGCCCTGGTCACCAACTGGAGTGTCTTCCAGACCCTGGTCTTCGACGTCGCCGACCGGGCGCCGGTGCAGATCGCGGCGGCGGTGTCAGCGCCCTGGACCTCCGGCGGCGAGGGGCGGAGCCTGGCGGCCCGTCCCGTCGCCGGGCTTGACCTGGCCCACAGTGAGCTCCGCAACGCCGCCGCGGCCTTCGGGGTGCGGGCGCCGCCGAACGCCAAGGCCTACGCCAGCCGCGACGCAGCCTCGGCGGAGGCCCTGTCCCTGGCGGCGGACGCCCTGCTGGTGATGAGCGTCGGGGTCGTAGGCGGCGCCAAGCTGGCCATCGGCGTCCTCACCGCCGTGGGGCCGGTCTTCATCGCCCTCGCCCTGTTGAACGTGACCCGCGGCGTCTTCGCCGGATGGGTCCGCGCCCTTGCGGGCTCAGCCCTGACCCTTCTGGTCGGCTGGAGCCTCATCGTCATGCTGCTGGTGGTCCTGGCCCCCTGGCTCGCCGCCCTTGCAGACCAGAGGGAGGCCCAGGCCCTGGAGCCGAGGCTCGCCACCAGCCTTTCCGCCATTGTTCTCGTTTTCGCCGTGGGGCAGGGCGTCCTGCTGGTCGCCGCCTGGGTCGCCGCCCTTGGCCTGCGGCTCGGCAGCCCGGCGAAGGGCCCATCCGCGTCTGCCGCGGCGACGGTTCCTTCGGGACGCGATCCGGGGGCGACGTCCCTCCAGGTCTCCCGCGCCGATCGCCTGGCCCAGGCCCTGGCCCAGGACGGCCAGCGTGTCGAGAGCCGGGTCCGCGAGGTGTCGGTCGCCAGCGGGGTGGCGCGGACTGCGCCCGCGCCCGCCGCCCCGGTCCGTCCCTCGGAGACCATCGGCGGGACTTACAGAAGGCCCGCCGCATCGCGGCGGGGAGGAGGCGCCTGATGCTCCGTTCCATCCTGGTTGCAGTCTGCCTGGCCTTCACCGCGGCGACGGCCCACGCCGTGACGCCGCGTCCCGGGGAGGGGGACCCGCGGATCCACTTCGTGGACTACGATCCCTTCGCCGTCGTGGAGCTGAGAGGCGCCCTTCGCCACCAGCTCACCGTGGAGTTCGACCCGGGTGAGCGGATCGAAAATGTCGCGATCGGGGACAGCCTCAGCTGGCAGGTCACGCCCAACCGTCGGGCGAACCTCCTGTTCCTGAAGCCCATGGCCCGCCGGCCCCCGACCAACATGACCGTGGTCACCAACCTTCGGCGCTACAACTTCCAGCTGACGGCCCTGGCCCAGCCCACGCGTGGCATGCCCTTCACGGTCCGCTTCCTCTATGCCCCGGTGGTGACCCTGGCTCCGGCGCCAGCGCCGC
>CAIMLY010000147.1 GCA_903842425.1 uncultured Alphaproteobacteria bacterium
AAGGTAGTGCTCCTCGCCGATCACCAGGGGGTCCATGATCCGCGAGGTGGAGTCCAGCGGGTCCACGGCGGGGAAGATGGCCTGGGCGGCGATGTCGCGGCTGAGCACCGTGGTGGCGTCCAGGTGGGCGAAGGAGGTGGCTGGCGCGGGGTCGGTCAGGTCGTCGGCGGGCACGTAGATGGCCTGGACCGAGGTGATCGAGCCCTTGTTGGTCGAGGTGATCCGCTCCTGGAGGTTGCCCATCTCAGTGGCCAGGGTGGGCTGGTAGCCCACGGCCGAGGGGATGCGGCCCAGGAGAGCCGACACTTCGGAGCCCGCCTGGGTGAAGCGGAAGATGTTGTCGATGAACAGGAGGACGTCCTTGCCCTCCTGGTCGCGGAAGTACTCGGCCTGGGCGAGGCCCGTCAGGGCGACCCGGGCCCGGGCGCCGGGGGGCTCGTTCATCTGGCCGTAGACCAGGGTGCACTTGGACCCTTCGGTCGAACCGCCATGCTTGCGGGGATCGACGTTCACATTGGACTCGATCATCTCGTGATAGAGGTCGTTGCCTTCGCGGGTGCGTTCACCCACGCCGGCCAGAACCGAATAACCGCCGTAAGCCTTGGCGATGTTGTTGATCAGTTCCTGCATGGTCACGGTCTTGCCCACGCCCGCGCCGCCGAACAGGCCGATCTTGCCGCCCTTGGTGTAGGGGCAGAGCAGGTCGACGACCTTGATCCCGGTCACCAGAATTTCGGCAGAGGTGGATTGTTCGGCGAAGGACGGAGCTTCCCGGTGGATCGGGCTGGTGAAGGTGGTGGCGATCGGACCCGCTTCGTCGATCGGGTCGCCGATCACGTTCATGATGCGGCCCAGGGTGGCCGGGCCCACCGGAACGGTAATGCCGGCGCCGGTGTCGACCACGTCCTGACCACGGGTTAGGCCCTCGGTGGTGTCCATGGCGATGGTGCGGACCGTATTCTCACCCAGGTGCTGGGCGACTTCCAGAACCAGGCGGAAGGGCTTGCCGGTCCGCTGGTCGGTATTGGAGGTCTCAAGGGCGTTCATGATCGCCGGCAGGTGGCCGACGAACTCGACGTCCACGACGGCGCCAATGACCTGGACAATCCGTCCGTTCGCGACGGCGGACCTGGGGGCGGCGGCCTTCGGCGCGGCCGGAGCCTTCACTGCCTTTGGCGCTGCGGCCTTGGCGGGAGCCTTCTTGGCGGGGGCCGTCTTTGCAGGGGCCTTGGGGGTCGTAGCCATGGTTTCGGACTCTCTGGGTTAGAGCGCCTCGGCGCCGGAGATGATCTCGATCAACTCCTTGGTGATCTGCGCCTGGCGGGTACGGTTCTTCAGCAGGTTGAGGGCGGCGATCATGTCGCCGGCGGCACGGGTCGCATTGTCCATGGCCGTCATCTGGGCGGCGAAGAAGCCGGCCTGATTTTCCAGCATGGCCGACAGGACCTGGACGTTGAGATTGCGGGGCAGGAGGGTTTCAAGAATGGCCTCGGCGTCCGGCTCGTATTCATAACTGGCGCCCTGAAGATCAACGCCGCCGGATCCGCTGACCTGGGCAGGTATCATCTGCTGGAAGGTCGGGGTCTGGGTGACGACGGACTTGAACTTCGAATAGGCCAGGGAGACCACGTCCACCTCACCCGCCTCAAACATGGCGGCGACCTTCTGGCCGACGGATTCGGCAACCGCCAGGGAGGGGCTTGCGCCCACCTCGAAGCTTTCCACGAACCGATCGCCATAGAGGCGCTTCAGCTGATCCCGCGCCTTCTTGCCCAGGGTGATGATCTTCACATCCTTGCCCTCGGCAATGAGGGTGGAGATCCGTTCCCGGGCCATGCGGACGATGGAGGAATTGAAACCGCCTGCCAGACCGCGGTCAGAGGTGGCGACGATGACCAGCTGTTTCACGTCCTGGCCTGTGCCGACGAGAAGCTTGGGCGCCCCGTCGCCGGACACGCCCGCCGCCAGATTGGCAATGACCGAAGCCATGCGCTCGGCATAGGGGCGAGCGCTCTGCGCAGCCTGTTGGGCGCGCCGCAGCTTGGCGGCGGCGACCATCTGCAGCGCTTTCGTGATCTTTTGCGTGGATTCCACGCTCTTGATCCGATTGCGCATCTCCTTGAGGCTGGCCATCTCCTGAAAACTCCGCCGTTTCTTTAGGCGAAGGTCGAGGTGAAGGCTGCAAGGGCGCTCTTCAGCTTGTCTTCGAGGGGACCGCTGAGCGCCTTCTCAGTACGGATTGCATCCAGGATCGCCTGGTGCTTGCCGTGCAGGAAGGAAAGCAGTTCGGCTTCATAACGGCCGACCTGGGAGGTCGGAATGCCGTCGAGATAGCCGCGGGTGCCGGCGTAAATCACTGCAACCTGCTCTTCGACGGTCTGCGGCGAATACTGGGGCTGCTTCAAAAGCTCGGTGAGGCGTTCGCCGCGCGCCAGCTGGCGCTGGGTTGTGGCGTCGAGGTCAGAGCCGAACTTGGCGAAGGCGGCCAGTTCCCGATACTGGGCCAGCTCGCCCTTGATGGGGCCGGCGGCGGTCTTCATGGCCTTGATCTGGGCCGAGGAGCCCACCCGGCTCACGCTGATGCCGACGTTCACGGCGGGGCGGATGCCCTGGAAGAACAGGTCAGTTTCCAGGAAGATCTGGCCGTCGGTGATGGAGATCACGTTGGTCGGGATGTAGGCCGACACGTCATTGGCCTGGGTCTCGATGATCGGCAGCGCCGTCAGGGAGCCGGAGCCATTCTCGTCATTGAGCTTGGCGGCGCGCTCAAGCAGGCGGGAATGCAGGTAGAAGACGTCGCCCGGATAGGCTTCCCGGCCCGGCGGACGGCGCAGCAGCAGGGACATCTGGCGATAGGCGACGGCCTGCTTGGACAGGTCGTCGTAGATGATGACGGCGTGCATGCCGTTGTCACGGAACCACTCGCCCATGGCGCATCCGGCGAAGGGGGCCAGGAACTGCAGCGGGGCCGGCTCGGACGCCGTCGCGGCGACGACGATGGTGTATTCAAGGGCCCCGCGCTCTTCCAGGGTCTTGACGATCTGGGCGACGGTCGAGCGCTTCTGGCCGATGGCGACATAGATGCAGTAGAGCTTGGCGCTCTCGTCATCACCGGCATTGATCGACTTCTGGTTCAGGATGGCGTCGATGGCCACGGCGGTCTTGCCGGTCTGACGGTCCCCGATGATCAGTTCACGTTGACCGCGACCGACCGGGATCAGGGTGTCGATGGCCTTCAGGCCGGTCTGCACCGGCTCATGCACCGACTTCCGCGGAATGATCCCCGGGGCCTTCACGTCCACCCGACGGCGCTCGGCCACGTTCTTGATCGGGCCCTTGCCGTCGATGGGCTCGCCCAGGGGGTTCACCACCCGGCCCAGGAGGCCCTTGCCCACGGGGACGTCCACGATCTCGGAGAGGCGGCGGACCTCGTCGCCCTCGGCGATGGCGCGGTCCTCTCCGAAGATCACGACCCCGACATTGTCCCGCTCGAGGTTCAGGGCCATGCCCTTAACGCCCGCCTTGGGAAACTCGACCATCTCGCCGGACTGGACATTGTCGAGGCCGAAGACCCGGGCGATGCCGTCGCCGACGGACAGCACCTGCCCGACGTCGGAGACATCGGCGTCCTGGCCGAAGTTGGCGATCTGGGACTTCAGGATGGCCGAGATTTCGGCGGCGCGGATATCCATGGCTTACGCTCTCTTCAGGGCGAACTTGAGGGAATCGAGCTTCGAACGGAGCGAAGAATCGAAGAGTTTGGATCCGACCCGGACGCGGATGCCGCCGAGCAGGGCGGGGTCGACGCGGGTCTCGATTTCGGGGGCCTTGCCCAGGGCGGTCCGGAGGGCCTCGGCGACGGCCTTGGACTGGGCGGCGGTCATCGGGGCGGCGGTGGTGACCACGGCGGACACCGCGCCCCGCGCGGCGGCGTCGAGGGCCTCGAAGGCGGCCAGCACCTCCGGGAGGACCGAAGCCCGGCCATTGACGGCCAGCAGACCGAGGAACTTGCGGGTGGTCTCGGTGAACTTCGCCTTGGCGGCCAGGGCGCCGAGGGCCTTGGCCTTGTCGCCGGCGGTGAAGGCGGGAGACGCCAGGAGCGTCCTCAGGTCGGCCGAGTCTGCACGCATCCGGCGCAACGCCGCAACGTCGGCGGCGACGGCCAGAAGGGTCCCGGTTTCGTTCGCGAGATCGAAAAGGGCCCGGGCGTAACGATCGCCCACATCTGAAGTCCTGGAATCGTCCGCCACTTGCTCCGCCCGCCCGATGCGTGTGTCACAGACGCCGGAAGAGTTTTCCGACGGCTAAAGGCTTGAAAGCGCTTGGAAAAGCACAGACGCCGAAAGCCCTTTTCAGAACCCCCGGCCCGAAGCCGCGCGTCTGATATCACGCAGCCTTCGGCGCCGCAACCGAAGGCGCGCGGCGGAATCGCCGGGGGGCTGCGCGCCGGCGGGCGGCGGGCTTCAGGCGGGGGTCGGGGGACGGCTGAAAACGGCTGAGCCGGCGGCGATCATCCGGCCATCCACGGCGGCGAGGCGGGCCCGGACGAAGGCCAGGGAGCGGGTGCGCCGGTCGACCCAGGACTCCATCCGCCCCTCCCGGGCCTCGCCGCAGGCGGGCCCGAAGTCCAGGGACAGCGAGACCGGCCGGACCTCCGCCCCCGCAAGCTCCGACAGCCGCGCCTGGACGAGGGCGGCGACGCCGGCGGGATCGGCCGGGACGGGCGACAGGGGGGGGACGTCATCGGTCATGGCGCGGCGTCATGCGGCGCCGGACGCGGGATGGGAAGGCCCTATCGGCGCCCGGCGCAATCCTGTCGCGCGAGTCAGCGGGCCGGTGTATGCCTCGGCCGGTTCGGCGCGGGGGCGCAGACCCGTGCGGAGACCGAGGTCCATGGCCAGATCCGACACCCGAGGGGAGTCGCCCCGGCGGCGGCGGTCCTTCCTGCAGGGACTCTTCTACTGGGGCGCGGTCCTGTGCGTCTGGGGGATGATCTTCACCCTTGCCTTCCTGGCGGTCTTCGCCGCGGACCTGCCGGACACCTCCAGCCTGAACGCCGTCCGCCGCCAGCCCTCGATCTCCTACCTCGACCGGTCCGGCGCCCTGGTCTCGGTGCGCGGCAGCCAGTACGCCCCGCCGGTCGACCTGGACCGGCTGCCGCCCTATGTGCCCGCGGCCTTCGTGGCCATCGAGGACCGCTGGTTCTACTGGCACTTCGGGTTCAATCCCTGGGGGATCGTCCGCAGCCAGATCTACAACCTGACCCATGACGGGGGCCCGCTGCGCGGCGGCTCCACCATCACCCAGCAGCTCGCACGGAACCTCTTCCTGACCATGGACCAGACCTATCGCCGAAAGGCGCAGGAGCTGGTCCTGGCCGTCTGGCTGGAGACGAAGTTCACCAAGAAGGAGATCCTGGCCCTCTACCTGAACCGGGTCTACTTCGGGGCCGGCGCCTATGGGATCGAGGCCGCCTCCCAGCGGTACTTCGGCAAGCCCGCCGACCAGCTCAGCATCGGCGAGAGCGCCCTCCTGGCGGGGATGATGAAGGGGCCCTCCCGCTACAGCCCCGTCTCCTCGGCCGACCGGGCCGCGCGGCGCGCCACCGTGGTGCTGAACGAGATGGTCCGCTCGGGCGCCATCACGCCCGCCCAGCGCGCCGAGGCGATCCGAACGCCGGTCCGGGTCAACCCGACCCTGGCCAGCCAGAGGGCGCAGTACTTCACCGACTGGGTGGACGAACAGGTCCGCAGCCTCGTCGGGGAGCCGACCGAGGACCTGATCGTCGAGACCACCCTCGACCTGCCCATCCAGGTCTCCGCCGAGCAGGCCCTGCGGGCCGGGGTCGCCGGCGCCCGGGGACAGGGCGTCCAGCAGGGGGCCCTGGTCGCCCTGGACGGCGAGGGCCGGGTCCGGGCCTATGTCGGCGGCGTCGACTATGAGGAGAGCCAGTTCGACCGCGCCGCCATGGCCCGACGGCAGGCGGGCTCGGCCTTCAAGCCCTTCGTCTACCTCACGGCCCTGGAGCGCGGACGCACGCCGGAGACCCCGGTGGTGGACGAGGCGATCCGCATCGGGACCTGGGAGCCCCGGAACTACACCGGCGAGTTCCTCGGCCCCATCACCCTGCAGACGGCGCTGGCCCAGTCCGTCAACACGGTCGCAGCCCGGCTGGCCAACGAGGTGGGAACGGGCAACATCGCCGCGACGGCCCGCCGCCTGGGGATCAGTTCGCGGGTCCAGCTGGACCCCTCAATGGCCCTCGGGGCGGTGGAGGTCAGCCCCCTGGAGATGGCCCAGGCCTACGCTCCGTTCGCCAACGGGGGCGTCTTCTCCCCCGCCTGGGCGATCGAGCGGGTGAGGACCGCCCAGGGCAAGGTGCTCTACGATCGTTCCGTGGCGAGTCCGTCGCGCACCCAGGTGATCGGCTCCCCGGCCCTGCCCCAGATGAACCAGATGATGCGCCAGGTCCTGGTCTCCGGCACCGGGACCCGGGCGCGGGTCCCGGGGTACGACCTCGCCGGGAAGACCGGCACCACCAGCGACTACAGGGACGCCTGGTTCGTCGGCTACAGCGGCGGCTTTGTCGCTGCGGTCTGGGTGGGGCGAGACGACAACACCCCCATGCGCCGGGTGACGGGCGGCGGCGCGCCGGCGGCGGTCTGGCAGGCCTTCATGGCCAGGGCCCTGCCCCGGCTGCGGGCCGAGCCCATACCGGGCGGCCAGGCTCCCCCCGCGGGGCCGGATCCCATCGGCGACCTGCTCCAGGGGCCGGCGGAGGCGGAGGCGCCGGAGACAGAGGGCCCCGCCCCCGCCCCGGCGGCTCCGGCATCCCTGCAGGCCCCTGTGGCCGCCCCGCCGCCTTCGGCTCAGCCGCCGGCCGCCCCAAGGGCGTGAAGCCGGGGGCCTTCGCGCCTCAGCCACTCGCGGTGGGGCGACGGGTCGCCCACCAGGTCCCGCACGAGGGCCCAGAAGGCCGGCCCATGGTTCGGCTGCAGGATGTGCGCGCATTCGTGGGCGGCCACATAGTCGGCCACAGGGGACGGGGCCAGGGCCAGGCGCCAGACATACCGCACCGAGGGCGGCGCGCCGGCCCGGCCGGGGCTGCAGGACCCCCACCGCGATCGGGTGTCCGTCACCGCCACCGTCGGCAGGGGCGCCCCCAGCCGCTCGCAGTGGCGGCGGGACAGGTCACGGAACCCCGACAGCGCCTCCCGCTTCAGGATCCGCACCACGGCGCGGGCGTAGGCCTCGGGCTCCCCGGCCGCCTGGATCACCAGGGCGCCCCCGGCCCCGTCGACAAGGCGGGTGCGGCCCGTCCCGGAGTCCAGCCGACAGGGGCGGTCAAAGAGGGTCAGCTCCAGGCCGGGCGCAAGCCTGCAGGGCGCCGGGGCGGCCTCAAGGCGGCTGCGGATCCAGTCCGCGCGGCTCCGGGCGAAACGGGCGGCCTCGGCCAGGCCCCGGGTGTCGGGGGCCGAGGCGATCACCTCCCGCCGGCTGCGGTCAAGCCGGAGGGCGATCCGGCGGGAGCGGGGGTTGACCCTCAGCCGCACGGCCAGGCCTTCGACCTCGATCAGGTCGCCATCGGCGTGGACGCGGCCGAACCCGAACACGGCGGCCGGGGCCTCAGGCCGCCGGCGCGGCGACCCGCGCCTCCTGGCGGGCGATGAAGGTCGCCACCCGGGGATAGATCTCCTCGCGGAACCGCCGGCCGTTGAAGACGCCGTAGTGGCCCACGTGCGGCTGGATGTAGTCCTCGCGCAGGTTGTCCGGCAGGCCCGTGCAGAGGGCGTGGGCGGCCTGGGTCTGGCCGATCCCGGAGATGTCGTCGAGCTCGCCCTCGACGGTCAGGAGGCCGATGTCGGTGATGGCCCCCGGCCGGACCGCACGCCCGTGGTGGACCAGTTCTCCCCTTGGCAGGAGGTGCTGCTGGAAGACGATGTCCACGGTCTGGAGATAGAACTCTTCGGTGAGGTCCAGGACCGACAGGTACTCGTCGTAGAATTCCAGGTGCTTCTCGGCGGAGTCGCCGTCACCGTTCATCAGGTCCTGGAGGTACTGGAGGTGGGCGTCCTGGTGCCGCTCCATGTTCATGGACATGAAGGAGTAGAGCTGGACGAACCCCGGATAGACCCGCCGTCCCGCACCGGCGTAGGGCAGGGGCACCGTGCTGATCATGTTCGACTTGAACCAGGCGAAGGGACGTTCCTCCGCCAGCTTGTTGGTGACCGTTGGCGAGAAACGGGCGTCGAGGGGCGAACCCATGAAGGTCATGGAGGCGGGTCGGGCGTCGTCGCCGTCCTCGGCCATCAGGGCGGCGGCGGCCAGGACGGCGGGCCCCGGCTGGCAGACGGCCACCACGTGGCAGCGCGGACCGAGGCGGCCCAGCATGAGACGCACGTGGTCCAGGTAGTCGTGGAAGTCGAAGCGCCCCTCCAGGACCGGAACGTCCCGGGCGTTGGACCACTCGGCGATGAAGACCTCATGGTCCTGGAGGAAGGTCCGCACCGTGTCCCGCAGCAGGGTGGCGTAGTGGCCGGACAGGGGCGCGACGATCAACACCGCCGGGGACGCCGCCGTGCGCCCTGCGCGCCTGAGGTCCAGGGGGTCGCGTACGAAGTGGGTCAGCTTCACCCAGGGGCTGGACCAGGCCTCGACCCGGCGGACCCGGACATCGACCCCGCCGATCGCCACGGCGTCGATCCCCCACTCCGGCCGGCCATAGCGGCGGGTCAGGTTCGCAAAGAGATCGGCGGAGGCGAAGAGCCGGCGGCCCAACGGGGTCTCCCGGGCCGGGTTGAGCGGCGAGCTCCAGTACTGGCGGGTCGCCCGCGCAGCCGCCCGGAAGGGGGCGGCGGCGTAGTATCCGGCTTCATAGAGGGAGTAGAGCATGGCCCGCCGTGGATGTTGCAGCGCAGCATATCACGCCGAAGCGGACCGGATGTCCAGCCCGGGCCGGTTCAGCCCCGCTTCATGGCGTCGCGGACCTGGGCTGCGAGGTCTTCGGGCGCCATGCCATAGGGCAGGACCCGGGCGAACCGGCCCGACGGGTCCATCAGGTAGCTGATCGACGAATGGTTGATCAGGTAGGCGTCCCCCTGGCCGTCCTTCTCATAGTAGACCTTGTAGGCCCGAGCCGTGACGGCGACCTGTTCCGGGGTGCCGGTCAGGCCCACCACACCCTTCGGAAAGGCCGGGTTGTCGAGGTAGGCGGCCATCTTGGCGGGGGTATCGCGCTCAGGGTCCACCGAGACGAAGACGATCCTTACCTTTTCCCCCGCCGGGCCGAGGCTCTCGAGGGTGCGCCCCAGGGTGTCCAGTGTGGTCGGGCAGACGTCCGGGCAGAAGGTGAAGCCGAAGAAGATGATGGTCCAGCGTCCCTTGAGATCCTCCTGGGTAAAGGGCCGCCCGGCCGTGTCCACCAGGGTGAAGGGCCCGCCCGGGCCCGCCTGCAGCCCTGGGGCGGCTTCCGGCTGGGGCCGACGGCCGCCGATCTGCACGGCCAGGAAGGTCAGGGCCGCGACCACCAGGGCCGCCAACGCCAGGCGCAGGACCAGCTTCAGGTTCATCGGCGTGCTCCGGAGGTCAGGACGACGGGCTTCTAGCGTGAAACGCCCCCGGCTTCCAGCAGAGGGGAGGGCCGGGCCGCGGCCCGGCTTGCCTGGACTCGCCCGAAGCGCCAATGTCCTTTCCTGTCCCGGCCTGCGAGCGGCGCCCATGAGTGCAACCGAAACCGCCGAGCCCCCGGAACCGGAGGCGGCCCTTCCCCTCCTGCTCGTGGACGACGACGAACTCCACGCCCTGCGGACGACCCGGTCCCTGGAGGCCCGCGGCTTCCGGGTGACGTGGGCCCGGAGCCTGGCGGAGGCGCGGGCCTCGCTCCAGGCGGAGACCCCGGGTTTCGCCGTCCTGGAGATGCGCCTGCCGGACGGCGCGGGACTGGGCCTGGTCGAGGCCCTCCTGGACGGGCGTCCGGACGGGCGCGCGGTGATCCTCACCGCCTTCGGCTCCATCGCCAACGCCGTCGCGGCGGTGAAGCTGGGGGCGGCGGACTATCTCACCAAGCCGGCGGACCCGGATGACCTGGTCGCCGCCCTCCTCGGCCATCCCCCGGCGGGCGGCCTGGTCCTCCGGCCAATGACCGCCGACCGGGCCCGCTGGGAGCACATTCACAGGGTCTTCGAGTTCTGCGGCCACAATGTCTCCGAGACCTCGCGCAAGCTGGGCATGCACCGGCGCACCCTGCAGCGGATCCTCGCCAAGCGCGCGCCGCGTTGAGCCCGTCCGCTCAGACCTCGAGGTCCACCGCCAGGACGCCGCCCGCCCTCAACGCCGCCAGCCGCGCAAAGGCGATGGTCAGCGCCTTCCGGCGTCCCCCGGACAGGGGCGACAGGGGCGGCTCGCGGACCAGGGCCCCGCCGAACCCGTCGCAGACCAGGAGGCCGGGCTCCACGGGCAGGACGTGCTGCGGGAACTCCGGCGCCACGGCGAAGGCGAAGCGGTCGCAGAAGTCGAGGTAGTCCCGCCATTTCCGGTCGACGCGGAAGTCTTCAACCGACGACTTGACCTCGGCGATGAACAGTTCCCCCCGGGGCGAGATCGCCATCAGGTCGGCCCGCCGGGCGTTGGGAAGGGTCACCTCCGCAAGGGCGACGTAGCCGAGCCCACGGAAGGCTCGGACGGCGCCGCGGGTCCCGGCCGCGGTCACCTCCGGCCGGGACGCGGCCGGGTCAGTGCCGGGCGGGGAGGGGGAATTCAAGGGCGGCGACGTCGTAGCCCAGCTGCCGGATGCGGCTGACCGCCTGGGCGCGGGCGGCGGCGGTGAGGATGGGCTTCTGGGCCATCAGCCAGAGATACCGGCCATTGGGGGTGCCCAGGAGCAGCCAGCCCTGGTCGGCCCGGCTCTCGAGGACCCAGTACTCGACGTTCAGGATCCCGCCGAAATAGGTCAGCCGGATGCGCCCGTCGGTCAGGGGATCGACGATCCGGGCCTGGGCCTTCCACTGGGTGGGGGGATTGGCGAGCGAACCCCGGTGGCAGGTCTGGATCACCGAATAGCCCGAGGCCGTGCGGGACCAGTCGGAGGTGCCGCCCTGGCAATCCTTCTGGATCTTGTTGGGCAGGCGGGCCACCTCGTACCAGCGCCCGGCGATCCGGCCGACCTCGATCTTCTGGGTCGGCGGCCGGATGTCGGCGGCAAGCGCCACCGCCGGCGCCGCAAGAGCGACGGCCATCAGGCCTGCGCAGAGGCGCTTGAGGCGGCGGGGACCGGTCATGGCCGCCCTTTAGCGGGAAATCCGGCCGGCGAGAAGATGGCGGGCGTCAGCCGGCCTCGATGCGATGGATCTGCGCGTCCGAGAGGCCGAGGTGGTGGCCGATCTCGTGGACCAGCACATGGGTCACCAGTTCGCCCAGGGTGACGTCCCCCCGCTCGGCCCACTCGTCCAGGAGGGGCCGGCGGTAGAGGAAGACCCGCGCCGGCTCCGTGGAAAGGTCCATGACCGACTGGCGGGACAGGTCCACGCCCTGGTAGAGGCCGGTCAGTTCGAAGGGGTCCTGCATGCCGAGGGCGGCCAGGACCTCATCATCGGCGAAGTCATCCACCCGGAAGACGATGTCCCCGGCCATGGCGCGGAAGACCCCGGGCAGGGCCGCGAAGGCCTCTTCGGCCAGTCGGGCGATGTCATCGAGGGAGGGGGCCGCCGCCCGCCCGGGCCAGGGCTCACTCATCGGGCAGGAGGCGGTCAGGATTCTCGGGCGCCCGGACCTCGAACAGGCCGATGTCCAGGGGCTGCTGGGGCCTCACCGGCCTCAGGGGCTGCCGGGCGAAGGCGTTGAGATGGTCGCCGGACAGCTCCGCCTGGGCGCGCTTGCGCACATGCCGGGCCTGGGCCTGGAGGATGGCGGGCGCCCGGGAGGCCGGCCGCCAGAAGTCGACCTGGATCCGCCAGACCGTGCGGGGCGGGGGCGGCGGGGCGGGCCAGCGCCTGTCGCCTTCGGCAAGGGGCCGGGCCGGCGCCGGCGGGCGGGCGCCGTCGAAGACCTCGACCAGGCGAACGGCCGCCGGATCGGTGGGAAGGGCCGCGCTGGCGCCCAGCTGGGACAGGAGTTCGAGGGCGGCCTCGCGGGTCGGACAGGCCGGGCCCACTCTCTCGGAGCAGAAGATGACTGGCTCCCCGGCCACGCCTTCGGCCTCGCGGGCCCGGAGGGCGTGCCCCAGCGGCGCACCCAGGGCGGCCTCGCCATCGTTCGCAACGGGATAGAGAAGGGCGGACATCGGCGCATCATCGCTCAGAATCAGGCTTCGGCCTATGTTGCCGGAATGATTCGCCCGATGTGGGCGAAAACCTGCGGTCCCGTCCATGACCGGTGAAGGCATGATCCTCTCCGCCACCGCCGGCGCCGTCCTCCTGGCGCTGTGCTCGGGCGTCTGGACGCTGAGCGTCCGCAGGCGCGCCGATCGGCGGATCGCCGCCCTCGAGGACGAGGTCGACACCCTGCGCAACAGCGCCGAGGCGGCGCAGGCGTCCGCCGAGGCCTTTGAGTCCGCCCTGCTGGCGGTGGAGGACGGCCGCGCCTTCCTGGCCTCCGGTGACGAGAGCCTCGCTGCCTGCGCCCTCGCCCTGGGCGTCGGCGCGGAACCCCAGTCCGTCGTCGCGGCCCTCATGCGGGCGGACCCCGACCACGCCCTGCGCCTGAGGGCCCTGTTCGAGCGGGGCGAGAGCTGCGGCTTCGAGGTCCGGGGCCCCGCCGGCGTCGTGACCGTCGAGGGACGGGCCGCCGGGGCCCTCGCCTGGCTCAGGCTGTCCGCTGCAGCGGGGGCCCAGGGCCTGCCCCCCTCCCCGCGCTTCGCCGCCTTCCTGAACGCCCGCAGTGGTCCCGCGTGGATCGCCAGCGCCGACGGCCGGCCGGTCTGGGCCAACGCCGCCTGGCTGGAGGCCGTGGGCGCCGAGGACGTCGCCACCGCCGCCGAGCGCCAGCTGAGCCTGGATCCCGCCGCCGACGCCCTGGCCATCGAGGCGGCCAACCTGTCGCAGCCCCGGGAGGGCGTCCGCTGGATCAGCCTGGGCGGACGGCGGCGGGCCCTGAGGCTGACCGCCCGCCCCCTGGAGGGCGGCGGAGTCGGGGTCTGGACCGAAGACGCCACCGAGGCCGAGGAGCTGAGGGAGGCCCTGCGCCGCAATGTCGAGGCCCACGACGAGACCCTGAACCACATCGCGGACGCGGTGGCCATCTTCACCCCTTCGCGGCGGCTCGACTTCCACAACACCGCCTTCGCCGAGCTTTTCGGCCTGGAGCCCGCCTGGCTGGCCGAGCGGCCGACCCATGGCGAGGTCCTGGACCGGCTGCGCCAGCGTCGCCGCCTGCCGGAGACGGCGGACTACGCCCGTTGGAAGGCCGCCGAGCTGGAGCGCTACGTCCAGCTCGACTCCGCCCCGGACGAGCTCTGGAGCCTGCCGGACGGCCGGACCCTGCGGGTGGTCCGCCAGTCCCATCCCCTGGGGGGCATCGTCCTCCTGTTGTCGGACATCACCGGCGAGCTTCGCCTGAAGGCCCAGTACAACAGCCTGATCCAGGTCCAGCAGGCCACCCTGGACAAGCTGAACGACGCGGTGGCGGTGTTCGGGGCCGACGGCCGGCTGCGGCTGCACAACGAGGCCTTCGAGCGTTTCTGGAACATTCCCCGCCAGGCCCTGACCGCGATGCAGGACTTCGAGGGCGTGGTGGAGCTGTGCCTGCCCCGGCTGCACGACCAGGGGTTCTGGCGCGAGATGAAGGGCCGGGTGGCCGATACCGACCCGGCGGCCCGGGCGCCGGCCTCGGGCGAGGTCCGCACGTCAGACGGGCGGATCGTGGCCCACCAGTCCCGCCCCCTGCCCGATGGCGCCACCCTGATCGCCTTCACCGACGTCACCGACGCCCGGCGGCTCGAGCGGGCCCTTGCCGACCGCAGCGCCGCCCTGGCGGAGGCCGAGCGGCTGAAGCGCGACTTCGTGGGGAACGTCTCCTACGAGCTGCGCACCCCCCTCACGACCATCATCGGCTATTCCGAGCTGATGGAGGGCCTGGGCGACCAACTGCCACAACGCGCCCTGGGCCACGCCGGCGCCATCCGCCAGGCCGCCGAGCAGCTGGGTCGGTCCATCGACGACGTCCTCGACATGGCCCAGATCGACGCGGGCGAGATGGCCCTGGACCTCGAGGACGTGAACGTCGCCCGCCTCCTCGAGGCCGCCGCCGTGCGCTGGAGCGAGGACGCCGAGGCCGGCGAGGTCCGGCTGGCCTCCTCCTGCCCCGATGACCTGGGCCTCATGCGGGGCGACGCCCGGCGCCTTTCACAGGTGCTGGACCACCTGATCCTGAACGCCCTCGGGCAGACGCCCAAGGGCGGTCGGATCACCCTCAGCGCCCGGCGGACCCTGGGCGAGGTCCAGATCCAGGTGACCGACACGGGACGGGGCATCCCCTTCCATGTCCAGGCCAACATCTTCGACCGGTTCGTGGGACGCGAACGCGGCGGCCCGGGCCTGGGGCTGGCCCTGGTCAAGGCGCTGGTGGAGCTGCACGGGGGCTGGGTGGCCCTGGAGAGCGAGCCTGGGGCGGGCGCCACCTTCACCTGCCACCTGCCGGAGACGGCGGAGGGGGCGGCTGGTCACCCGGAGCTGGAGTTCTGAAGCCGGACCGGGAGGACGCCCTCGGGCCCCTCCCGCCGTTCCGGACCTAGTGCTGGCTTTCGGGAAGCCGGACCACGAGGCCGTCGAGGGCGTCCGTGATCTTGATCTGGCAGGCCAGGCGGCTGTTGGGCTCCACCCCCTCGGCGAAGTCGAGCATCGACTCCTCCATGGCGGACTTGTCGCCGGTCCGGCCGAGCCAGTCGGCGTCGACATAGACATGGCAGGTCGCGCAGGCGCAGGCGCCGCCGCAGTCGGCGTCGATGCCCGGCACGTTGTTCTTCACGGCGACTTCCATGACTGAAAGGCCGGTCTTGCCATCGTGGACGTGCTCGGTCCCGTCGTGCTGGATGTAGGTGATCTTGGCCATCTGGTCTTTCCTCGCCTGTCCGACTTACGCCGCGGCGACCTCTTTCATGGAAACCGAAGGGTCCGCAAGTCTCTGCTTGTCCACCGGCCTGCGGGAGCCGATGAGCTGCCGTCCCATCATGAACTCGGGCGGCGCGTTGATCGCCTCCACCGCCTGGACCTGGTCGCCCCGGAGATGGAAGATCGCGAACCGGCCGGAAGCCGGGTCGCCGCGCACGAGAGTCTGGTCCGAATCGAAGTTGTAGCCGGCGATCTGGAGCTTGACGTCGTACTGGTCCGACCACTGCCAGGGGGTCTCGCCGGCCGGCGCCGGCCGGCCGGTGATGGCGCAGGCCGCCTGCTTGGCCTGCTCCAGGGCGTTGGGAACGCTCTCCATCCGGAAGTCACGGCCGTAGATCGGCATGGGGCGCAGGGCGACGTCACCGATGGCGAAGATGGCGGGATCCGAGGTCCGCGCCTCGAGGTCGACGACCACGCCGCGGTTGACGGCCAGTCCGGCCTCCTGGGCCAGCTCCTGGTTCGGGACGGCGCCGACGCCCACAAGGGCCAGGTCGCAGTCGATCACCCGGCCGTCGGCCAGCTCCACGCCGGTCACCTTGCCGCCGTCGCCACGGAAGCCTGTCACCGAGGCCCCGGTCAGGAACCGCACGCCGTGGCCCTCGTGCAGGGTCCGGAAGAAACCGGAGAGCACCTCGCCGGCCACCCGGGCCAGGATCCGGGGCTCGCGTTCCAGAACGATGGCGTCGGCGCCAAGGGCCCGGGCCGAGGCGGCGGCCTCGAGGCCGATGTAGCCGCCGCCGACCACGGCCATGGTCCGGCCGGGGCCGAGGGCCGCCTTGAGCGCCTCGGCGTCCGCCGCGGTGCGCAACTCCAGGACCCCGTCGAGGTCGGCCCCGGGGATGGGCAGTCGGATGGGCCGGGCGCCGGTGGCCAGGACCAGGATGTCCCAGGCCAGCTCCGCGCCGTCGGACAGGGCCAGAACCTTCCGCTCCCGGTCGATCCGGACGGCGCGGACGGAGGGGCGGAAGTCGATCCGGGCGCCGGCGTAAAACTCCAGCGGCTTGAGGGCCAGGGACTCCGCATCGGCCTCGCCCTTGAGCCACGCCTTGGACAGGGGCGGGCGCTGGTAGGGCGGGATGGGCTCCTCGCCAAGCAGGGTGACCTGCCCCTCGTGGCCATACTGGCGCAGGAGCGCGGCCAGGGTCCCGCCGGCGTGTCCGGCGCCGACGATCACGACATGGGCGTCAGGCGAAGTCATGCCGTCCAGATGCAGAAATGTGACGCCGACGTCAACTTACGGGTTTCGCCGGATGGGCGGACATGGGGACCCGGGTCAGACCAGCCGCTCCGCCATCATCTTCTTCACCTCGGACACCGCCTTGGCGGGGTTCAGGCCCTTCGGGCAGACCTGGGCGCAGTTCATGATGGTGTGGCAGCGATAGAGCTTGAAGGGATCCTCCAGGGCGTCGAGTCGCTCGCCGGTGGCCTCGTCACGGCTGTCCACCAGCCAGCGATAGGCGTGCAGCAGGGTGGCGGGGCCGAGGTAGCGGTCGCCGTTCCACCAGTAACTGGGGCAGGAGGTGGAGCAGCAGGCGCACAGGATGCACTCGTAGAGGCCATCCAGCTTCTCGCGGTCCTGCGGGCTCTGGACCCACTCGGTCTGGGGCTCCGGCGTGGTGGTGTGCAGCCAGGGCTCGATGGAGGCGTACTGGGCGTAGAAGTGGGTCAGGTCGGGGACCAGGTCCTTGACCACCGGCATGTGCGGCAGGGGGCTGACCTGGCAGGTCGACCCCGGGACCTCCTCGTGGCCATGGGTGCAGGCCAGGGTGTTGCGACCGCCGATGTTCATCGCACAGGACCCGCAGACGCCCTCGCGGCAGGACCGCCGGAAGGTCAGGGTGGGGTCCATGGTGTTCTTGATGTGGATCAGCACGTCCAGGACCATGGGGCCGCAGGCGGCGACGTCCACCTCATAGGTGTCCCAGCGCGGATTGCCGGTCCCCTCGGGATCGTAGCGATAGATCCGGAAGGTCTTGACCTTCGTGGCTCCTGCGGGCGCCGGGTGGTGGCGGCCCTTCTGGACACGGGAGTTCTTCGGCAGGGCGAGTTCGACCATCTGGCGTGCTTTCCTCGGATTCCGTCTGTGTCCGCGACCCTAGTAGACCCGCGCCTTGGGTGGGATCGGCGCGATGTCATTGGTCATCGTGTAGTCGTGCACCGGGCGGTAATCGATCACCACCTTGCCGGTGACGTCGTCCATCCAGGTCAGGGTGTGCTTCATCCAGTTGGAGTCGTCCCGGTCGGGATGGTCCTCGTGGGCGTGGGCCCCGCGGCTCTCGGTGCGGTTGGCGGCGCCCGCGACGGTGACGACGGCCTGGACCACCAGGTTCTCGAACTCGAGGGTCTCGACCAGGTCGGTGTTCCAGATCAGACCGCGGTCAGACACCTTGATGTCCTTGCGCTGGTCCTGGACCGCCTGCAGGCGCTTCACGCCCGAGGACAGGCTGTCGCTGGTGCGGAAGACGGCGGCGTCCTCCTGCATCGCCTGCTGCATCTCCAGGCGCAGGGCTGCGGTCGTGGTCGAGCCGTCGGCGTGGCGGAGGCGGTCGAAACGGGCCAGGTGGCCGTCGGTCATGGACGGCTTCAGCTCGGGCTGGGTGGCGCCGGGCTTCAGGATGTCCGCCGCCCGCAGGGCCGCAGAGCGTCCGAAGACCACCAGGTCGATCAGGCTGTTGGAGCCCAGCCGGTTGGCGCCATGCACCGAGACGCAGGCGGCTTCACCCACGGACATCAGGCCGGGGACGACCCGGTCCGGATCGTCGCCGACGCGGGTGACCACCTCCGAGTAGAAGTTCGTCGGGATGCCGCCCATGTTGTAGTGCACGGTCGGCAGCACCGGGATGGGCTGCTTGGTCACGTCGACGCCGGCGAAGATCCGGGCGCTCTCGGAGATGCCGGGCAGGCGCTCGGCCAGGACCTTGGGGTCCAGGTGGTCGAGGTGCAGGTGGATGTGGTCCTTGTTCGGGCCCACCCCGCGTCCCTCGCGGATCTCGATGGTCATGGCCCGGCTGACCATGTCGCGGGGCGCCAGGTCCTTCACGGTGGGCGCATAGCGCTCCATGAAGCGCTCGCCCTCGGAGTTGGTCAGGTAGCCGCCCTCGCCCCGGGCGCCCTCGGTGATCAGGCAGCCGGCGCCATAGATGCCGGTGGGGTGGAACTGGACGAACTCCATGTCCTGCAGGGGCAGGCCGGCGCGCAGGGTCATGCCGCCGCCGTCGCCGGTGCAGGTGTGGGCGCTGGTGGCCGAGAAGTAGGCCCGGCCGTAGCCGCCCGTGGCCAGGATGACCATCTGCCCCTGGAAGCGGTGCAGGGTGCCGTCGTCCAGCTTCCAGGCGGTGACGCCCCGGCAGACGCCCTCGTCCATGATCAGGTCGAGGGCGAAGTACTCGATGAAGAACTGGGTGTCGTGGGCCAGGGACTGGCCGTACATGGTGTGCAGCATGGCGTGGCCGGTGCGGTCCGCCGCGGCGCAGGTGCGCTGGATGGGGGCCTCGCCGAAGTTCCGGGTCATGCCGCCGAAGGCGCGCTGGTAGATCTTGCCGTCCGGGGTGCGCGAGAAGGGCACGCCCCAGTGCTCGAGCTCGTAGACCGCCGCCGGCGCGTTCCGGCAGAGGTACTCGATGGCGTCCTGGTCGCCCAGCCAGTCCGACCCCTTGACGGTGTCGTACATGTGCCAGCGCCAGTCATCCTCGCCCATGTTGCCGAG
>CAIMLY010000148.1 GCA_903842425.1 uncultured Alphaproteobacteria bacterium
ACCCGGGCGAGGATTCGCCGCAGGGCGTCCGCCGAGAGCGGCTTGACCAGGAACTCGTCCATGCCGGCGGCGAGGCAGGCTTGGCGGTCGTCCTCGAAGGTGTTGGCGGTCAGGGCGACGATGGGGGTGGCCAGGCCCTGGGTGCGCATCTCCTGGGCGGTCTCGGGCCCGGTCATTCCCGGCATGCGCATGTCCATCAGGATCAGGTCGTAGGTCCCCACCGCCACGGCGGCGAGCGCTTCGGGGCCTCCGGCCGCATGGTCCACGACGCAGCTCTCCCGGGTCAGCAGGGCGGTGGCGAGGAGGGCGTTGATGGCGTGGTCCTCCACCAGCAGGACCTTCAGCCCGGGGGCCACTGCAGGGGCGATCCGGTCATCCACCCGCCCGGCCCGGCTCCGGCCGCCGGCCGCCGCCACGACCCGCTCGGCGAGGGAGGCGGGCCGGAGGGGCTTGATCAGGTAGCCGGCGAACCCCCGGGCCCGGTAGTCGTCGATCAGGCCGCGGTCCTCGGGCGCCAGAAGGATGATGGCGGGACGTTCGTCCGGCGGGGCGACAGGGCTGAGGGCGTGATCCACCAGCAGGACCTCGGCGTCCGCAGGCAGGTCCTCCACGCCGGCCGCCGAGACGCCCTCTCCGCCGCGGGCCAGGACCTGCCGGACCGCCGCCTCGCAGACGATCGGGCTCGGGCTCATCACCCCGACCCGGCGGCGGGACAGGCTCCGGCCCGGGGCCCCGCCGGCCCGGGCGGCCGGAATCTCAAGCCAGAAGTCCGCGCCGCCGCCCGGCGCGGGCTGGACGCCGGCTGCGCCCCCCATGGCGCCCGCCAGGGACCGGACGATGGCCAGGCCCAGCCCGGCGCCGCCAAGGCTGATCCCGTCGACCCTGGGGTCGGTCTGGACAAAGGGTTCGAAGATGCGTTCCCGCTCGGCCTCCGAGACCCCCGGGCCGGTGTCGCGGACGCTGAGCCGGATCCGCCGGGCCCCGGCGGGCGCCGCCGAGACCAGGACCCCGCCCGTCCGGGTGAACTTGATGGCGTTGCCCGCATAGTTGAGCAGGACCTGCCGCAGGCGGCCCTCGTCGCCGCGGATCCGGCCAAGACCGGGGGCGATCCACCAGCCGATCTCCAGGCCCTTCTCGGTCGCCCGGGGTGCGGTCAGCTCGCAGACGCCCCGGAGCAGGTTCTCGAGGGCGACATCCTCGGACTGGACCTCCACGGCGCCGGCGCCCAGCCTGGCGAAGTCCAGGAGCTGGTTGACCAGGCCCAGGAGATGTTCCCCGGACTCCCGCAGGGCGTCGACATAGCTGCGCTGCTCGCCGGTCAGGGGCGTGGCGTCCAGCAGGCGGGCCAGGCCCAGGACCCCGTTGAGCGGGGTCCGGAACTCATGGCTCAGGCCCGCCAGCTCCTCGATGGTGACCGGGGTCGCGGCCCGGTCCGCAGCCGCATTCCCTCCCGGTCCCGGCGAGGGCGGGGCCGGCGGCGTGGTGGAGAAGGCGACGGGTCGGGTCATGGCGGCATCCTTGCGGGCCTCACTTAAGCGTCCGTCAAGCAGGTCGATTAACAGGCCGTCAACACCCCCCATCAACGCACCCTCAGCCTGCGCCGGACACGCCCCGGTAGGCCAGGGCCTCGGCCACGTGGCGGCGGGCGACGGGCCCTGGTCCACCCCCGGCCGCGGCGTCGAGGTCGGCCAGGGTCCGGGCCAGGCGCAGGACCCGGCTCCAGCCCCGGGCGGTGAGGCCGGCGGCGTCGGCGGCGCGGGTCAGCAGGGCCCGGGCGTCGGGCTCGGGGTTGGCGATGGCCTGCAGCCAGTCCCCGGAGGCCCGGGCGTTGGCGGCCTCCGTCTCGGGGCGGCCGGCGTCGGCGGCCCGGCGGACCTGGATCTCCCGGGCCGCGGCCACCCGTGCGGCGACCTCGGCCGAGCCCTCGGCCGCTGCGGGCAGGGCAAGGTCGGCGGCGCGGACGGCGGGGACCTCCACCTGCAGGTCGATCCGGTCGAGGAAGGGCCCTGATACCCGCGCCCGGTAGTCGACCTGGCAGCGCGGCGCCCTGCCACAGGCGCCCCGGCCCTCGCCCCCCTTGCCGCACTTGCAGGGGTTCTGGGCCGCCACCAGCTGGAACCGAGCCGGATAGCGCACGTGCCCTGCCGCCCGGGCGACGGTGATCTCGCCGGTCTCCAGGGGCTGGCGCAGGGAATCCAGGGCCTGGGCGCTGAACTCCGGCAGCTCGTCCAGGAACAGGACCCCGTTGTGGGCCTGGGAGGCCTCGCCGGGGCGGATGCGGGCGCCGCCGCCGGTCAGGGCCGCCATGGTCGCCGAGTGGTGCGGCGCGCGAAAGGGCCGGGCGCGGGTCAGCTCGCCCCGGGCGATCAGGCCG
>CAIMLY010000149.1 GCA_903842425.1 uncultured Alphaproteobacteria bacterium
AGGCCCAGGGTCAGGGACTGGTCCTCATACGCACCGGAGAAGGCGCCGGGCTGCAGGGCGTGGGTGCCCTTGGAGGCGAAGGTCACGTCCGAACCGCTGAGGTAGCGGTAGGTCAGATCCACGTCCAGGCGATCGGTCACGGCCCAAGCCACGCCGGCGATGCCCTGCCAGGCGAAGGAGGTATCGTCGTCGTCCACGGTCAGGTTCTGCCAGGCGGGGTTGGTCGCCGTGGCGGCCGGGCCCACCGGGGTGATGGTGGAGAACTGGCCGACGATGGTGTCAGCCTTGACGTAGTTGATACCGACGCCCGCACCGATGAAGGGGTTCAGGGCGGAGTCGGGCAGGATGTCATAGATGACATTGCCCATGGCGGTGATCGACTGCAGGCTGCCGGTGGGCGAACCGCAGTTCGGAGCCGCCGTCGTGCGGACCACGCCGGGGGCGCAGAGGCCCACGATGGCGTTGCTCGCGCCGCCACGAACCGATTCGATGTCCCCGGGGCGATAGCCGCCCTCGAGCTCAACGCGCCAGTTGCTGGAGACCTGGTAGCCAAGACGGGCGAAGCCGGTCCAGTCCTCGGCCTGGTTGAACGACCAGTCGTAGGGCTTGCCGTTCGCGGCGTTGCTGCTGGACGTCGCGTCGATGCCCTCGGGCCAGTGGTAGCCGAGGTCGACGGCGCCATACCAACCCACTTCACGGGCCGAGGCCCCGGAGGCGATAGCCACGGCGGCCAGAGCCGCACCAGCCAGGAGTTTGAATTTCATATCAGAGCCCTCTCTTGCCCTCTGCGGAAACGTAACCGCGTCCCGTGTGATATATCAGGCCATCGAACTGGTGGAAGTGTCGTTGACGCAACAGTGAGCAGTATTCGGCAGAATCGCCGCTTGCAAGCCTCAAGGCGCCCTCAAATTGTAGCCTTATGTTCAATCTGGCGGCCTTTTGAGAGGAATCCGTCGCCTCTGTTGAGTTCCCGGCGAAACGCGTCCCGCCTTTCGTGGATGGAGGCGATAACCGGCCCGACTGGGGCTCCAACTCCAACGAGTACAGCCTCGGACAACTGGAGGCTGGCCTCGACCGTCTCCGGGACCGCGTCGGTGACCCCCAGTTCATAGAGGCGGACCGCCTGCTGGCTGTCCCTCGCCCGGGCGAAGATGGCGAGGTCCGGACGCCGGTCACGGACCGCGGCGACGAGGACCTCGACGGCGCCGCCCTCCCCGCCATCGGCATCGGCGGTGATCACCAGGGCCCGGGCGGTCTCCAGCCCGCAGCGTTCCAGGAATCCGGGCCGGGAGGCGTCGCCGTAATAGAGCGTGCGCCCGGACCGGCGACCCCGGGCCACCAGGGCGGCGTCCTGGTCGATCGCCGACCAGGGCAGGCCGTGCCGGTCCAGCATCTCGCCGACCAGCTGGCCAACCCGCCCGAAGCCGACGAGCAGGATCCGCCCCTCCGGCGCGGAGCCTTCGGCATGCGGCGCCGCCGCAAGGCCTCCGGTCGCCCTCCCGGCGATCCTCAACCCCACGGCGGCGAGGATCGGAATACACATCATGGACAGGGTGGCGGAGACCAGCAGGCTCTGGCCCAGGGCCTCGGGCACCAGCCCCAGGTCCATGGCCGAGGCGAGGATGACAAAGGCGAACTCGCCGCTGGCGGCCAGGAGCAGCGCCGTCTCGATGGCGGCCCGCCAGGTGAGGCCGAAGGCGCGGGCCAGGCCGAAGATCAGGGCCGAGTTCAGGGCCATGAGGCCAAAGGTGACCCCGGCGACCTGCAGGGGCTGTTCGAGGACCAGGCCGACGTCCAGGCCGATGCCGACGGCGAGGAAGAAGAGTCCCAGGAGGAGCCCCTTGAAGGGCTCGATGACCTGCTCGACCTCATGGCGGAACTCCGTCTCCGCCAGAAGGAGACCGGCGACGAAGGCGCCGAGGGCCATGGAGAGGCCGGCGAAGGCGGCCAGCAGGCCGGACCCGATGACCACCAGCAGGCAGGCGGCCATGAAGAGCTCCTCGCTTCGGGCCCTGGCCACCGACCGCATCATGGGTCGCAGGAGCAGGCGGCCGAAGCCCACCAGGGCCGCCACGGCCAATGCCGCCGGGGCGAAGCTGAGGAGGATGTCCGGCGAGAGATCCGGCCCGTCATCACGGCCGAGGATCGCCAGGGTGATCAGGATGGGAGCGACCGCCAGGTCCTGGAAGAGCAGGACGGCGAAGGTCACGCGACCGGCCTGCACATGCTGTCGACGGCTCTCGGTGAGGATGGGCATGACCACCGCCGTTGAGGACAGGGCCATGGCTGCACCGACCGCAGCGGACGCCGTGATCGACGCCCCGAACAGGTGGGCGGTCAGGGCGACGATCAGGCCGCAGCCGGCGACCTGCAGGGCGCCGAGGCCGAAGACGTAGCGCCGCATCAACCAGAGCCGGGCCCAGGACAGCTCCAGCCCGATCATGAACATCAGGAAGACCACGCCCAGCTCGCCCAGTTGGGCCAGCTCCCTGGGCGAATCGATCGTCAGTTCGGCCGCCCAGGGTGCGTGAGCCCCCAGGGCGCCCAGGCCGGAGGGGCCCAGGAGGACGCCGGCGACCAGGAACCCGAGGATCGGGCTGATCCGCCAGCGACGGAAGAGGGGTACGACGACGCCCGCCGTCGCCAGGAAAAGGATGACGTCCTTGAAGTCTCCGGGAGCGGGATTGGCCATGTTCGTCCTCGTCGACGACGACTATGGCGCAAGCCGCCAGCGCGCGCGAGGTCCCGGCGCAGTGGCGGCGGCGCAGAAATCTCGTGCCCGGCGCGCCTGACGGCGGCATGGTGCGCGGCCTGACCTGTCGATGACCGGAGTTCCAGATGACCTTCGCCCGCCCGCTGATCGCCGCCCTCGCCGCAGCGGTCGCCCTGCCCGCCGCCGCCGCGGACCTCGCCGCCCCCCGGATGGGCGCCTGGGGCTTTGACATGTCCGGGCGCGATGCCGCGACACCCGCCGCCCGGGACTTCTTCACCCACGCCAACGGGGCCTATCTCGACCGGCTGGAGATTCCGGCCGACCGTTCGAGCTTCGGGGCCTTCGACGCCCTGCGCGAACTGTCGGTGAACCGGATGCACGCCGTGCTGGAGACGGCGGCGGCCGACCCCGCACCGACCGCGGACCGGCGGCGACTGGCCACCCTCTACCGCAACTACATGGACGAGGCGGCGGTCGCCGCCCTGGGCGCCAAGCCCATCGCACAGGGGCTCAGGGACATCCGGGCCATCCGCAGCCACCGGGACGCGGCGCGGTTGATGGGTCGGTCCGCCAGCGGCTTTGGCGGCTCGGTCTTCTCGGTGTTCATCTCGGATGACGCCCGGAACCCGCAGGCCTACGCCGTGTACCTGAGCCAGTCCGGTCTGAACCTGCCGGACCGCGACTACTACCTGGAGGCCCGTTTCGAACGCCAGAGGGGTGAGTATCGGGCCTATGCCGAGCGCATGCTGGCGCTTGCGGGCTGGTCCGAGCCCGGAAGGGCGGCGGAAGCCATCCTCGCCTTCGAGACCCGGATCGCGAAGGCCTCCTGGACCAGCGCCCAGCGCCGGGACCGGGACAAGACCTACAATCCCGCCGTCCCGGCTGAGCTTGCCCGGACCGCGGCGGGCTTTCCATGGGCCGATTACCTGGCCGGCGCCGGGCTCGGCGGCGTGGACCGGGTCGTCGTCCGCGAGCAGGGCGCCTTCCCCGAGATCGCCCGGATCTTCGCCGAGACCCCCGTGGAGACCCTCCGGGCCTACCTGGCCCTGAGCCTCGCCGACGAGGCGGCGCCCTACCTGTCCCCGGACTTCGACCAGGCCAATTTCGCCTTCCGCGGCAAGGTCCTCACGGGCCAGCCCCAGCAGCAGCCGCGCTGGAAGCGGGCCGTGTCCCTGGTCGATTCCGAGCTCGGGGAGGCCCTGGGCCGGGACTATGTGGCGGCCTATTTCCCGCCCGAGTCGAAGGCCCTGATGGACGGCCTGGTCACCGACATCAAGACCGCCATGCGCGGCCGGATCGAGACCGTCGCCTGGATGGGACCGGAGACCCGCGCCCGCGCCCTTGAGAAGCTGTCCAAGTTCAGCGTCATGATCGGCTACCCGGAAGGCTGGCGCGACTACACCGGCCTGGAGATGAAGCCCGGCGACCTGTTCGGGGACGTCTCCCGGTCGCGGGCGTGGGACTGGAACCGCCGCGTCGCGCGCCTGAAGTCTCCGGTGGACCGGAAGGAGTGGGGCATGACCCCGGCGACGGTGAACGCCTACTACTCCTCGACCCGCAACGTCATCGTCTTCCCGGCCGCCATCCTGCAGCCGCCCTTCTTTGATCCCACCGGCGACATGGCCATCAACTACGGCGCCATCGGCGGGGTGATCGGCCACGAGATCACCCACGGCTTCGATGACCAGGGCCGGAAGTCGGACGGGGACGGGCGCCTGTCCGACTGGTGGACCCCGCAGGACGCCGAACGCTTCAACGCCGAGGCCGCCAAGCTGGGCGCCCAGTACGCCGCCTTCGAGGCCCTGCCCGGGGCCTTCATCAAGAGCGACCTGACCATGGGCGAGAACATCGCGGACCTGGGCGGGATCCTGCTGGCCCTCGACGCCTACCGGGCCTCGCTCAAGGGGGCGCCGGCCCCGGTGGTCGACGGGCTGACCGGCGACCAGAGGGTCTTCTATGGCTGGGCGCAGGTCTGGCGCTCGAAGGTGCGCGAGGACCGGGCGCGACAGCTCCTGTCCACCGACTCCCATTCCCCGCCCCGGGCCCGTGTCAACGTGCCGATGCGCAATGTCGACGCCTTCTATGAGTCCTTTGGCGTGAAGGCGGACGACGGCATGCACCTGCCTGCGGAGAAGCGCGCCCGGATCTGGTGACCGGTCAGGCTGTCCGGGCCAGGATGTCCCGGGCGGCGTGGACGCCGGTGGCGAAGACGGCCTGCAGGAGATAGCCCCCCGTGGGCGCCTCCCAGTCGAGCATCTCGCCGGCGATCCAGACCCCGGGGCGTGCGAGAAGCTGGAGCCCCGCGTCGAGGTCCTCGAACCGGACCCCCCCGGCGGTCGAGATGGCGCGGTCCAGGCCCGCGGTCGAGGCCAGTGGAATGCGGACCGCCTTGATGCGCCCGGCCAGGCCCAGGGGATCGGGGGGAAGCGGTCCGGCCTCGCGCATGAGGGCGATGGCGGCGGGCGGCAGGGCAACCGCCTTGCGCAGCCGGTTCGACAGGCTGGCCTTCCGGTCCTGGCGGGCGATCCGCTTGGCCAGGCTGGCGGCCGGTTGGTCCGGTCTGAGGTCGATCTCCAGAACCGCCCCGCCCTGCCGGGCGATCGCCTCGCGCAGGGGGGCGGAGAGGGCGTAGACGGCGCCGCCCTCGAGCCCCCGGGAGGTGATCAGGACCTCTCCCCGGACGCTGATGTCGCCGAAGCGGAGCTCGACGGCCTTGAGGGGCGCCCCGGCGAACCGGCCGGACAGGGCCGGGCTGAAGTCCGCGACAAAGCCGCAGTTGGCGGGCCGGAGGGGCGCCGGCGGGGCGCCGGCCCCGGCCAGAAGGTCCGTCCAGCCGCCATCAGCGCCCAGCCGAGGCCAGCTGGCGCCGCCGAGGGCCAGGAGAAGGGCGTCGGCCGCCTCTGGGACGCCATCGGCCCCGGGGGTCCCGAAGACAGGTCGCCCGTCCCCATCCCAGCCCGACCAGGCGGAGCGGAGACGCAGCTCGACTCCGAGCCCGGCCAGCCGGGCGAGCCAGGCCCGGACCAGGGGCGAGGCCTTGAGGGCCCGTGGAAAGACCCGGCCGCTGGTGCCGACAAAGGTCTCCTGGCCGAGGCCCTCGGCCCAGTCGCGCAGGGCCCCGGGCGGGAAGGCCTCCAGCAGGGGGGAGAGGATCCCCGACCGGTCGCCGTAACGCGCGACCATCTCCGACAGGCCCTCGGAATGGGTCAGGTTGAGACCCCCGCGCCCGGCCATCAGCAGGCGTCGCGCCGGACTGGGCATGCGCTCGTGCACCACGACCCGGGCCCCGCCGCGGGCGAGCGTCTCGGCCGCCATGAGACCCGCCGGGCCGGCGCCGACGATGATGACCCTGGGTCCTGGCATGGGCGTTGGGCTCCGGGTTGCGACAGACGGGAGGATCGGGGGCTTCGGCCACCGCCGGCGTTAGGGTCCGGCGCCGCTGTGGATCGCCCCAAAACTGACAACTTCGTCAAGACCCTGGAGCCGGGCAAAAAACAACCCGCCTGCGGGCGGGTTGCTTTGGCCTTGAGGCCTTGGATTTTAGAGGGCGTTTCCTCCCCGAAACGCCGGAGATTGACGATTCAAGGGCCGTCATGTCTCTCGCTGTGACAGACTTGACGGCAAATCCACGGCGCTGTCAACCGCCGGCCTGGCGCGGCTTCCCTTCGCCGGAAGCCCCCCAGAGGACTGACAACATTGTCAATTCCGGTCCAGGGCGGCATGAAGGGCCTCGACCGGGAGACAGGCGGTCTCGAAGACGAAGTCCGGCCGCGACGCGGTCACAGGTCCCCGCCCCGCCGCTGTGAGCCGCGACGCCACGCGGGCCACCAGGTCGACCGGCGCCAGGAGGCCGTTGGGACGGCGAACGGCGCCAAGGGCCTCGAGGTCGGGCAGGATCGGATCGTCGTCGCCGCCGGGCCAGATGAGGGTGGCCGAGGCGTGGGCCGCGGCCCGGGCCTCGAAGATCCGCAGCAGGGATTCGGCCGCCGCCAGGCCCTCCGGGGTCCACCCGGCGGAGAGGCCTGCGGCAAGCTGGGCCTGGCTCTTCAGGATCACGCCGTCCTCCAGGATCTTCAGGTCATTCGCCTGGAGGGTCGCCCCGGTGGTGGTGATGTCGACCACGATGTCGGCGGCGCCCGCTGCGGGCGCGCCCTCGGTCGCGCCACCTGATTCGACGATCCGGTAGTCGGCCACCCCGTGCCGGGCGAAAAACTCCCGGGTCTGGACCAGGTACTTGGTCGCCACCCGCAGGCGCCGGCCGCTCCGGACGAGGCGTTCGTGGGCCACCTCCTCGAGGTCGGCCATGGTCGAGACGTCGAGCCAGCTGCGCGGGGCGGCGACCACAAGGTCGGCGCGGCCGAACCCGAGAGGCCGAAGGAGGAGGGCCGAGGCGGCGGCATCGGCCCCCTGCTCGCGCAGCAGGTCCTCGCCGGTAACGCCCAGGTGGACCTCGCCGGACACAAGGGCGGCGGCGATGTCACCGGCGGAGAGCAGGCGCACCTGGACCCCATCGACCCCGCGCAGGCGGGCGCGGTAGCCGCGGTCGCCGCCGCTCATGGACAGTCCCAGCCCGCAGTCCTGCAGCCAGGCCTCCACCTGTTCCTTGAGGCGCCCCTTGGAGGGGATGGCCAGGGTCAGGGCGTCGCTCATTGTCCGGCCTCCGCAATGGCCCGTCCGGGCCGCACCATGCCTCCGAGGGCCGATCCCGCCCCGGCCCCTGCGCCGGAGAGCCGGGCCGGCAGGCCGTCGTAGCGCCCCCCGGCCGCCACGGGCCGGTCCGGGCCCAGGGCGACGGACACCACCTCGACAACGAGGCCGTCATAATAGGCGAAGTCCCCGCGGGGCGCGGCGTCGAAGGTCGCCGCCGCCGATCCGGCCGGGCTCGTCTCGATCCGGTCCAGCCGCCGGGCCCAGTCGGAGAGCCGCGCCTGGAGGCCAGCGGCCTTCGGGGCGAGTCGACCCAGCTGCTCCAGGGCGGCGCGGGGCGCGTCGTGGACGGCCAGGAAGGCCCGGATGGCGTCGGCCTGGCCCGGCGAAAGGGCGGGCGCACTGGCCGTCTCCGACCGGCGCACCAGTCGGGCGGCGATCTCGGCGGCGCTGCGACCCCCGACCGGCGTGATGCCCGAAAGGGTCCAGATCTCTTCCAGGAGGGCTGCGGCCTCATCCGGCGGAAGGGCGCCGAGCCTGCGGGCGACGACACCCTCCGCAGGCGCACCGGACCCGGGGTCGCCGGCGCGGTCGAGTTCCGCCGCCAGCCGGCTCGGGCGGGCGGCCATGCGGGTCAGGCGCGAGGCCAGGGCGGGATCCAGGCCCAGGGAGGCCACGAAGGCCGGAAGCAGGCCGGCGTCCCCGAGGCGCAGCGACAGGTCGGCCCGCCCCCCGGCGACGGCCGCGCGCCAGACCAGGTCCACGAGGCCGGCGTCCGCCGCCACCCGGTCGCCCTCCGGCGCAAACCGCTCGATCCCGATCTGGAGGACCTCCTCGGCCTCGTCCTCGGAGGCGCGGAAGACGAGGCCCTCGTAGGCATAGTCGCCGGCCGCAGCCCCTGAGGCCAGGTGCAGGCGGGCGACGGGGGCAGTGAAGTCGGGCCGCAGGCAGACCTCAGCCCCTCCGGCGGCCTGCAGCACGAAGAGGCGCGAGCGGAGGGCCTCCCCGGCCAGGTCCAGGACGAGGGAGAGGGGCTGCAGGACAGGCGGCTGCACCCAGGTCGCCCCCGTCTCGAGGAAGGGCGTGCGGATGGCCTGGAGCCGGTCGGCGGGCAGCCGGGGTTCCTGGATCATGGCGCCTCTCCCAGGATGCGGCGGACCACGCCGACCAGCTGGTCGCGGGGGACCGTCTGCTGGCCGGGCCGTTCGGCCCGCCAGGCGGCGTTGTCCGTGACGTCGGAGGCCAGGGCCCGGCCAAGGTCGAGGTCCTTCACCGTGACCGTCCCGGCGGTGATCTCGTCGCCCCCGAGGATGACTGCGGCGGGGGACAGCCGTCGGTCGGCGTATTTCATCTGGGCCTTCATGCCCGAGCCGCCCAGGTAGACCTCGGCGGCGATCCCGGCGGCCCGGAGCTCGGCGGCCACGGCGAAGTAGGCCGCCATGTCGTCCGGGGAGAAGACGATGACCACCACGGGCCCCCTCGCCTCCCGGCCGGCGTCCTGGCCGGCGGCGCGCAGGGCGGCGGCGAGGCGCGAGACGCCGAAGGAGAAGCCGGTGGCGGGGGTCCGCTCGCCGGTGAAGCGGGCGATGAGGTCGTCGTAACGCCCGCCGCCGCCCACTGAACCGAAGCGGGCCGGCTGGCCCTTCTCGTCCAGGGTCTCCAGGCGGAGTTCGGCCTCGAAGACGGCGCCGGTGTAGTACTCAAGCCCCCGGACCACGGAGGGATCGAAGACCGCCCTGTCCGCCCCGACGCCCATGCCGGCGAGGGCCCGGTCGATGCCCGCCAGTTCCTCCAGGCCCGCGTCGCCCTCGGCCGAGCCGCCGATCACGTCGGCGATGCGGCGGAGGGTCTCGGCCCGGTCCCCGGCCCCGGCGGCGGTGAAGGCCAGGACGGACTCTGCGGCGGCGGCGGAAAGGCCCGCGCCCCGGGTGAAGGCGCCGGACTCATCCTTGCGCCCTTCGCCCAGCAGAAGGCGGACACCCTCGGGGCCCAGCCGGTCGAGCTTGTCCACGGCCCTCAGGACGGCGAGCTTCTGGCCCTCGTCGGCCACACCAGCCCGGTCGAGGAGACCATTGAGGAGGCGGCGATTGTTGATCCGCAGGACATAGCCGCCTTCGCGGAGGCCGGCCGCGGCCAGGCCTTCGGCGGCCATGGCGATGATCTCGGCGTCGGCCTCGGGGCGGGCCGAGCCCACCGTGTCGGCGTCGCACTGCGTGAATTCGCGGAAGCGGCCGGGGCCGGGCTTCTCGTTGCGCCAGACCGGGCCGAAGGCGTAGCGCCGGAAGGGCTTGGTCAGGCCCTCGCGGTTCTGGGCGACGAACCGGGCCAGGGGCGCGGTCAGGTCGTAGCGCAGGGCCATCCACTGGTCGTCGTCGTCCTGCAGGGCGAAGACGCCCTCATTGGGACGGTCAGCGTCGGGCAGGAACTTGCCCAGGGCGTCGGCGTACTCCAGGGCGCCGGTGTCGAGGGCCTCGAAGCCGTAGCGCTCGTAGACCTCGGACACGCGGGCCAGGATGCGGCGCTCGGCGGCCAGGTCGCGGGCGCGCCTGTCCATGAAGCCGCGGGGGGCGCGGGCCTCGGGACGGGTCGTTTCCCCGTCGGCGGCGGTGTCAGTCTTGGGGGTGGTCATTTCCTATCCCTTGGGTCTGCCAGGGACGGAGCCGCCGGTCGGCCCCGTCCGCATTGCGCGGGGGCCGGCGCCGGAGGTTCGATCAGGCCGAACGCACCCGCCCGCTCCCGCTTTCGCAGGTCGGATGGTGGAGGCCGTGATGGTGAACCTGACGGAACATGGGCCGGGTGCGTAGCCCATAGGCGCCCGCCCGTCCAGTCCCGCGCCTCAGGGCAGGAGGTCGAGGTCCGGGGTCCGGTAGTCCATGCCGGACAGGGCCTGGCTCCGGTCGGCGGAGTCGAAGCCCGCCATGATCCCCTGGAAGCGCATCTGGACAAAGGGCCGCATGTCCGGATGGGTGAAGATGTAGAGGTCGCCGGCCTGCAGGGCCTCGACCACCCGGGCGCCGACCCGGGCCGGGTCGATGCCGTTGGCCACCCGGTCGTCCGGGACGATCTCGCGCACCTGGGGCCCGCCGAACTTGGCCGGACGGTTACGGCCCGACTGGTTGATGCGGGTGCGCACGAAGCCCGGGCAGAGGACCTGGACCTGGATGTTCTCGGACGCCAGCTGGGCCGCCCAGCCCTCGGTCAGGGCCACCACGGCGAACTTGGAGGCGCTGTAGGCTTCCATCCCCGGGGGCGACATGTGGCCGGCCATGGAGGCGGTGTTGATGATGGCCCCGCCCTCTCCGTGGGCGCGGATGTGGGGCAGGAAGGCCTCGAAGCCGTAGATGACCCCCATGAGGTTGACCTGGAAGGTCCAGTCCCAGTCGGCGGGCTTCATCTCGTCGACGGGCCCGCCGGCGCCGACGCCGGCGTTGTTGCACAGGACATGCACCTTGCCGAAGGCGGAGATGGTCTCCCGGGCGGCGGCGACCAGGGCGGCGCGGTCGGTGACGTCGCACTGGACGGCCGCGACGCGGACCTGCCGGGCCTCGAGCTCGGCCACGGCGCGGGCCAGGGGCTCGGTCTCGATGTCGGCGAGCATGACGTTCATGCCGGCCGCGCCGAAGGCGTGGGCCATGGCCAGGCCGAGGCCGCTGGCCCCGCCAGTGATGAAAGCGGTCTTTCCCGCGAGGTCCTGCATGGTCTTCCTTCCTGTTCGGGTCAGATCTTCCGGTCGCCCTGCCAGTAGGCGTCGCGGAGGATGCGCTTGTAGAGCTTGCCCGTGGGCAGGCGGGGCATTTCCTCGATGAAGTCGATGGACCGCGGGGCCATGTAGTGGGCCAGGTGCTCGCGGGCATAGGTCATGAGCTCGGCGGCGAGGTCCTCGGTGGGCGCTTCGCCGGGGGCCGGCTCGATCACCGCCTTCACCGCCTCGCCCATCTCGGGGTCGGGTACGCCGAAGACCGCCACGTCGGCGACCTTGGGATGGGTGATCAGGGCGTCCTCGATGGCCTGGGGATAGATGTTCACCCCGCCCGAGATGATCATGAAGGCCTTGCGGTCGGTGAGGTACAGGTAGCCCTCCCCGTCCAGGTAGCCGACGTCGCCCAGGGCGTTCCAGCTGGGATGCAGCGGGTGCCGCGAGGACCGGGTCTTCTCGGGGTCGTTGTGATACTCGAAGGTCGGGATCTCGCGTTCGAAGTAGATGAGCCCGGTCTCCCCGGGGGGCAGCTCGTTCCCCTCCTCGTCGCAGACGTGCAGGACACCCACCGCAGCCCGGCCGACAGAGCCAGGGTGCTTCAGCCAGTCCTCGCTGTCGATGAAGGTCGAGCCCGAGGCCTCGGTGCCGGCGTAGTATTCAAAGAGGACCGGCCCCCACCATTCGATCATCTGGCGCTTGACCTCCACCGGGCAGGGGGCGGCGGCGTGGATGGCGACCCGCAGGCTGGAGACGTCGAAGGCCCGGCGGACCTCCTCGGGCAGCTTGAGCATGCGCACGAACATGGTGGGCACCCACTGGGAGTGGGTGACCCGGTAGTCCTGGATCAGCTCCAGGGACCGCTCGGCGTCGAACCGCTCCATCATCACCACCGTCCCGCCGAAGGACTGGACGGTGACCACGTAGGCCAGGGGCGCGGCGTGGTAGAGGGGAGCCGGCGACAGGTAGACCGTGTCGGGGCCGAACGCGTAGCGGTTCGCCTGCTGGCGCAGCTCGAAGGCCTCGGCGGGGCTCATGTCCGGCAGGGGGCGCAGTATGCCCTTGGGCCGGCCCGTGGTGCCCGAACTGTAGAGCATGGAATCGCCCATCCACTCGCGGTCGAGGGGGGCGGATGAGGCGCCGTCCCGGGCCGCCTCGTAGGACTCCCAGCCGGGGATGACGCCATCGACCATCAGCCGGATCGGGCAGGCCGGGATCAGGTCGGCCAGGCCCTCGGCGGTCTCGCGCTTGGCGTGGGAACTGATCAGGACCCTGGCCCCGCAGTCATTGACGATGTAGGCGGCCTCATCCGGGGGCAGGTAGCGGTTGATGGTGGTGATGTAGAGGCCCGAGCGGAAGCAGGCCCAGACCGCGTCGACGAAGGCGAGGTTGTTCTCCATCAGCAGGGCCACGTGGTCGCCCCGCGTCAGGCCCCGCTCCCGGAACAGGTTGGCCATCCGCAGGGAGCGCTCGTCCAGCTCGGCGAAGGTCACGACCTTGCCGGTGTCCGCCGAGATCAGGGCCGGCTTGTCAGGGGTCAGGCGCGCGTGGTCGGCGAGGTGCATCTTGCCCGGGTCTCCTCCGTCAGGGGCGCTGCCGGCCCCTCCGGGGTCACTCTAGCGGAGGGACCGGGGGCGTAAACCCGTCGCGGGATCAGGCCCCGCCCAGGCGGGCGATAAGGGCCGCCGTGGAGGGATCGTGCGCGCCGGCCGGGCCGCCCTCGAGCTCGGGAAGGATGCGCGCCGCCAGGACCTTGCCCAGCTCGACGCCCCACTGGTCGAAGCTGTTGAGCCCCCAGAGCAGCCCCTCGACGAAGACCTTGTGCTCGAACAGGGCCAGGAGGGCGCCGAGGGTCGGCGGATCCAGCCTCTCCATCACGAGGAAGCCCGAGGGCCGGTCGCCGGGAAAGGCCTTCTGGGCGGCGAGGACGGGGTCGCCGCCGGCGGCCAGGAGCGCCTCGGCCTCCGACCGTCCGGCCATCAGGGCCTCGGCCTGGGCGATGGCGTTGGCCAACAGGGCGCGGTGGGCGGCGGGATCGCCCTCGACAGGCTGGCGGACCGCGAGGATGTCGAGGGGAATGACATCCACCCCCTGGTGCAGGGCCTGGAAGAAGGCGTGCTGGCCGTTGGTCCCGGGCTCGCCGAAGACGACCCCGGCGGTGGGCCGGGCGACGGGCCGACCGTCGCGACCCACGCGCTTGCCGTTGGACTCCATCTCCAGCTGCTGGAGGAAGGCCGGCAGGAGACGCAGGCGGCGGGCGTAGGGAACCACCGCGCGGGCCGGCCGGCCGAGGATGTCGCGGTTGAAGACGTGGGCCAGGGCCAGGACCACGGGCAGGTTCCCGCCAGCCGGGGCCCCGCGGAAGTGGGCGTCCATGGCCCCGGCGCCTTCCAAGAGGCCCGCGAAGACCTCCGGTCCCAGGCCGATGGCGCAGGACAGGCCCACCGCCGACCAGAGTGAGAAGCGTCCCCCCACCCAGTCGGCGAAGGGGAAGATGCGCTCCGGCGCGACGCCGAAGGCGGCGGCGGCCTCGGGCGCGGCGGTGACGGCGACGAGGCGGGACCCGGCCCCCGGCGCGGTCTCCAGCCAGGCGCGGGCGGCGCGGGCGTTGAACAGGGTCTCCTGGGTGGTGAAGGTCTTGGAGACGACCACCACCAGGGTGCGGGCAGGATCCAGGCCGGCGAGGGCGGCGGTGATCTCGGACGGATCGACATTGGCGGCGAAGCGCAGGTCGATCCGTGGGGCGACGGGCGCCAGGGCCTCCCAGACAAGTCGCGGTCCCAGGTCCGAGCCCCCGATGCCGATGTGCAGGACGGTGTCGATCCCGCCCGTCCCGCGAACCTCTGCGGCGAAGGCCAGCATGCGGTCCCGGCCGGCGCGGACCTCACCGGAGACATCCCGGCCCAGGGCGGCCCAGGGCCCGGCCTCCGGCGCGCGCAGGGCCATGTGCAGGACGGCGCGGCCCTCCGAACTGTTCACCGGCTCTCCGGCGAAAAGGGCCTGGCGGGCGGCGGGGAGGTCCGCGGCGGCGACCAGGTCCAGGGCCCGGGCGAAGCTGGCCTGCGACCAGGGCTGCTTGGACAGGTCCAGGGTCAGGCCGCAGGCCTCGAAGGTCAGCATCCGGACCCGGTCGGGCTCCAGCTCGAAGAGCCGGCGGAGGGGCGCATCCGCAACACCGCCGCGCGACAGCGCCGCCCAGGGTCCGGTCATCGCGCTCATCCCTTCGCGGCCTCCCGGACGGCGCGGGCGACCATGTCCGGGGTCAGGAGCTGGGGCAGGATCTTCGGCTCTCCACCCCCCGCCGGATAGACGAGGTAGAGGGGGACCCCGGCGCGCCCGAAGCGGGCGAGGTCCCCGGCGATGACGGCGTCGCGCCGGGTCCAGTCGGCCTTGAGATAGACCGTGCCGCTGGACTCGAAGGCCTCGGCCGCCGTGCGGGTGGCGAAGGCGACCCGCTCGTTCACCTGGCAGGTGACACACCAGGCGGCCGTGTAATTGACGAAGACCGGTCGGCCCTCGGCCCTCAGCGCCGCCAGGCGGTCGGGGGTGTAGGCTTCATGGGCGAGGCCGGAAGCGCTGGTCCCCGCGGCGCCGGGCGCCTCGGAACCTGCCGACGCCGGCTGCGGCCAGACC
>CAIMLY010000150.1 GCA_903842425.1 uncultured Alphaproteobacteria bacterium
CGGCTCCCTTTCGGGCGCCCATGCGGCCAAGATCGTCAAGATCCAGACCATGGCCCTGACCAACGGTGCCCCGATCATCGGCCTGTTCGACGCCGGCGGCGCCCGCATCCAGGAGGGGGTCGAGGCCCTGGCGGGCTATGCCGACATCTTCCTGCAGAACACCCTGGCCTCGGGCGTGATCCCGCAGATCAGCGTCATCATGGGCCCCTGCGCCGGCGGCGACGTCTATTCCCCGGCCATCACCGACTTCATCTTCATGGTGAAGGACACCAGCTACATGTATGTCACCGGCCCCGACGTGGTCCGGACGGTGACCCACGAAGAGGTCACCCACGAGGAACTCGGGGGCTACCGGGTCCACGCCCTGAAGTCCGGCGTCGCCGACGGCGCCTTCGAGAACGATCTCGAGGCCCTCACCCAGGTGCGGCGCCTGGTGGACTTCCTGCCCCTGTCGAACCGGGAGAAGCCGCCGGTCCGTGAGTCCCATGACGACGCCGAGCGGATCGAGCCATCCCTGGACACCCTTGTCCCGGCCAATCCCAACAAGCCCTACGATATGAAGGAACTCATCCTGAAGATCGTGGATGAGGCGGATTTCTTCGAGATTTCTCCGGACTACGCCAAGAACATCATCTGTGGTTTCGCCCGGATGGAAGGCGCGACCGTTGGCATTGTCGCCAACCAGCCCCAGGTGCTGGCGGGCGTGCTCGACATCGACTCCTCGCGCAAGGCGGCGCGGTTCGTGCGCTTCTGCGACGCCTTTGACATCCCCCTGGTGACCCTCGTCGACGTTCCTGGCTTCATGCCGGGGACCAAGCAGGAGCAGGGCGGCCTGATCCGCCACGGGGCGAAGCTGCTGTTCGCCTACGCCGAAGCGACCGTGCCCAAGGTGACCCTGATCACCCGCAAGGCCTACGGCGGCGCCTACGACGTGATGAGCTCAAAGCACATCCGCGGCGACATCAACTACGCCTGGCCCTCGGCCGAGATCGCCGTAATGGGCTCGAAGGGCGCCGTGGAAATCATCTTCCGCTCCGAGATCGGCGACACGGACGCCATCGCCGCGCGGGAGGCCGAGTACAAGGCCCGCTTCGCCAATCCCTTCGTGGCCGCCTCCCGGGGCTACATCGACGACGTCATCTCGCCCCACTCGACCCGGCGGCGCATCGCCCGGTCCCTGCGCAACCTGAAGGGCAAGGTCCTGGCCAACCCCTGGAAGAAGCACGACAACATTCCCCTCTGAGCGAGGTTCGCCGGGCGCGGCGCAGGAGGTCCTGAGTGCACAATCTCGCCGCCCAACTCCTGTTGTCCACCGGGCTGGTCTCGGCCACCGTGGTCGTGCACCTCATCGGGCTGGGCATCCTCAGGCGACTGGTCCGGCTCCATCTCGAGAGGTTCCTGATCCTCGTCCACCTCGACAGGGTGATCGTGCCCCTTGGGGTCGTGCTGGGCCTCTTCGTCGTCCACGGCGCGGAGATCTGGCTCTATGCCCTGACCTACGAGGCCATGGGCCTGACGGACACCCTCGAGGACGCCCTCTTCATCTCCACGAGTTCCTACTCCACCATCGGGGAGGCCGCCGGTCTCATGCCGGCGGAATGGCGGCTGGTGGGGGTGCTGGAAGGGGTGAACGGAATGCTGCTGATAGGCTGGTCAACAGCCTTCCTGTTCCAGTTGCTGGACCACCTGATGAGCGACGACGAGGAGGTGCAGGCCCAGCGAGGCGCCATCGCCCGACGCCGGCGCGCGAGGAAATAGCGGCCGATCCGGTCAGGTCTCGAGGGTCGCCATGTCGTCCCCGCGCCCAAGCGGATCGCGCAACGCCCGGTCGGCCGGGGTGAACTCCAGCGAGACCGAATTGATGCAGTACCGAAGGCGGGTCGGCGGCGGGCCGTCGGGAAAGACGTGGCCCTGGTGGCTGTCGCACCTTGCACAGCGGGTCTCGATCCGCAGCATGCCGTAGCTGGTGTCGCGGACCCCGATGACATGGGCCGGATGGATGGGGGCCCAGAAACTGGGCCATCCGGTGCCGCTCTCGAACTTGGTCCCGGCCCGGAAGAGGGGCAGGGCGCAGAGCCGGCAGCAATAGACCCCATCGGCCTTGTTGTTTAGAAGGCCTCCGCAGAACGGCGCCTCGGTGCCGTGTCGGAGCAGGACCTCGGCCTCCTCGGTCGTGAGGCCGGACTCAAGGCGCTTGCGTTCCGCAGCGTCGGGTGGCGTGAGGTCGAAGGAAGACAGAGGGGTTGCGGGCGTGTTCATGTCCGTAATCTAGGGGCCGGAGGGCCCGGGTGGAAGCACCCGATCCGCCGGTCCGCTGGGACGGTTCAAGGGGCGCTCGATGTTCAGGAAGATCCTCATTGCCAACCGCGGCGAAATCGCCGTGCGGATCATCAGGACCTGCCGCCGGCTGGGGATCGCCACGGTGGTGGTCTATTCCGAGGCCGATGCGGACTCCATGGCCGTCGAGATGGCGGACGAAAGCGTCTTCATCGGCCCGGCGCCGGCCTCGGCCAGCTACCTGGTCGCCGACAAGATCGTCGAGGCCTGCCGCGCGACGGGCGCCGAAGCGGTCCATCCCGGCTTTGGCTTCCTCTCCGAGAACGCCGGCTTCGCCAAGCGCCTCGCGGACGAGGGTATCGTCTTCATCGGTCCCAACCCCGGCGCGATCCGCGCCATGGGCGACAAGATCGAGTCGAAGAAGTTCGCCGAGAAGGCCGGCGTCAGCTGCGTGCCGGGCCACATCGGCGAGATCGACGACACCGCCCACGCCATCAAGATCTCCGAGGAGATCGGCTATCCGGTGATGATCAAGGCCTCGGCCGGCGGCGGCGGCAAGGGCATCCGCGTCGCCCACAGCCGCCAGGACGTCGAAGAAGGCTTCCCGGCCGTGCGCTCCGAAGCCAAGTCGAGCTTCGGCGACGACCGGATCTTCATCGAGAAGTTCATCACCAGCCCGCGCCACATCGAGATCCAGGTGCTGGGCGACAAGCACGGCAACGTGGTGCACCTGTTCGAGCGCGAATGCTCGATCCAGCGCCGCAACCAGAAGGTCATCGAGGAGGCTCCCTCCCCGCTGCTCGACGAGGCC
>CAIMLY010000151.1 GCA_903842425.1 uncultured Alphaproteobacteria bacterium
GCGGCTTCGTCCAGGTCGTTCTGGATGGTGTCCCGCTGGGCGTCCAGCTGGGCGGCGATCAGCTTGGGCGCCTTGGCCACGAAGATGACGATGCCCAGGAAGATCAGCAGGCCGACGCCTACCCAGGTGTCCGCCTTGGAGGGGTCGAAGGAGATGTGGAAGGGATTCATCAGGCGGCTCCCTTGGCGGCGGCCCGCAGGTCGGCGGCGGTGGCCGCGGTTCCGGTGAGACGCTCCACCATGGCGCCGGCCGTGTCGACGGCGATGTCACCGACGCTGGCCATGGCCGTGTCGCGCAGGCCCCGGATCCGGGTCTCCGCGGCCGCAAGGTCCTCGGCGATCCGCGCGTCCGCCTCGGCCTGGCGGGCGGCGAAATCGGCGTTCGCCTTGGCCTTGGCCTCGGCCGCCACGGTGCGCGCGCGGGCCCGGGCCTGCTCGATGTCGGCGCGGGCGGCGGCGGCCTGGGCGTCCGCCTCGTCCTGGACGCGGCGGGCTTCGGCCACGGCGGAGGCGATGGTCTCCGCACGGGTGTCCTTCACCCTGCGAAGGCGCGGGATGAAGACCCTCGACATGAGGAGGTAGAGGACGGCGAAGATCAGCAGCAGCCAGACGATCTGGCCGCCCCAGTACTGGAGCTCGAACTGGGGCAGGCCGCCACCGCCGCCGTGTTCGGCGGGCGCGGTTCCGGCGTGCGCACCGTCCAGGGCCGCAGGCGCGGCGCCGGGGGCGTTGGGTGTCTCTTCGGCGGCCATCTGGCTACGACGTCCTCAGGATGCGCACGCGCCGCCCGGCCCGAAGGCCGGCCGGCGTCGCGGCAGGATCAGTTGAAGTCAGCTGAACAGGATCAGCAGGCCCAGCACGAAGGCCAGGATGCCCAGGGCCTCGGTGAGGGCGGCGCCGAGGATCAGGTTGGTGAACTGGCCACCGGCCGCCGACGGGTTGCGGGTCGCGCCCGACAGGAAGTTCCCGAAGATGGTGCCGACGCCGATGCCCGCGCCGATCATGCCGAGGGTCGCCAGACCCGCGCCGATGAACTTAGCCGCTTCCGCTTCCATGATTTTCTGGTCCTGGTTGAGAGTTGAAAAAGTGAAGGATGGACCCGGCCGTCAGTGATGATGGCCGAGGTTGACCACGTCGTTCAGGTAGACGCAGGTCAGAACCGCAAAGACGAAGGCCTGCAGGAAGGCCACGAGGAATTCCAGCGAAGTCAGGGCGACCACGCCCGCCAGGGGGAGGACGGCGCCGACGACGCCCACCGCGCCCAGGCTGGCCAGGGAGAAGACGAAGCCCGCGAAGACCTTCAGGGCCACGTGGCCGCCGAGCATGTTTCCGAACAGTCGGAGGGCCAGGGTCACGGGACGCAGGACGAAGGAGATCAGCTCGATCGGGGTGACCAGGATCAGCATGTACCAGGGCACGCCGGCAGGAACGAAGAGCTTGTACATGTTGTGCCCGTTGCGGGCGAAGCCGATCACGAGCACGAGCAGGAAGGTCATCAGCGCCAGGGTCGCCGTCACCGCCAGCTGGGACGTGGCCGTGAAGGCCAGGAACAGGCCCAGCATGTTCATCGACAGGACGAACAGGAAGATCGAGAAGACGTAGGGGAAGTACTTCCGGGACTCATGCCCGATGATCCCCTCGGCCATGTCGTCGATGTAGCTGAACAGGCCCTCGGCCATCAGCTGCATCCGGCCGGGCACCACCGCGGCGCGCCGGGTGGTGATTTCGAAGAAGACGATGACCAGGCCCGCCGCGATCAGCATGGCCATGATCGAGTTGTTCAGCGACAGGTCGACGAGAAGGCCGCCGGGCAGCTCCACGGTTGGGAGTTGAAGCCCCTTGTGGATCTCGAACTGTTCCATCGGGCTGGCCATGCCGCCTTGAACTCCTTCAATCGTCCTCGTCCTCAGCGTCGTCGGGCAGGTCCCGCGGAGGGCCCCAGTCCCGCGCCGCCTCGGCGCTGTACGTCCTGGCCGAACGAACGGCCATCCAGATGGAGATGGCGAAGCCCCCCAGGACCCCGACGATCATCCCCCAGGGCGCAAGGCCGACCAGGAAGTCGACCACTGCCCCGAACCCCAGGCCCACGAACACCCCGCCAAGAAGCAGGGCCATGATCCGGTATCCATAGCCCGCCGCCTGGGCCCCATGCTCCGGAACCTCCCGCGTGGTGCGCGCTTCGAGGGCGGCGGCCTGCTCGTCAAGCCGACGAATGGCCTCTTCCCTCGATGGATCCGATCCTGGCATGGGTCACACGGTCTGACGGCCCTGGCGCAGGCCAGGACCCCGGGCTGGATTTCGGGGCGGAACCTATAGAAGCGGTTGCAGTGCGTCAAGGCTGGGCGGATGCCTTTTAACGCATTGAAATTCAATAGAAATTTGACCCTGAATGGGGCCGGGACCCCGGCCATCTCCCGCTGTCGGGGGATTCCCGCGATCGGGCTACTCCGCCGCCAGGGCCTCGGCCTGCCGCAGGTCCACGGAAACCAGCTGCGAGACCCCGCGTTCGGCCATGGTCACCCCGAAGAGCCGGTCCATCCGCGCCATGGTGACAGGGTTGTGGGTGATGGCGATGAAGCGGGTGCGGGTGCGCCGGCGCATCTCGTCCAGCATGTTGCAGAACCGGTCCACATTGGCGTCGTCGAGGGGGGCGTCCACCTCGTCCAGCACGCAGATCGGGGCCGGGTTGGCCAGGAAGACCGCAAAGATCAGGGCGCAGGCGGTGAGGGCCTGCTCGCCGCCGCTCATCAGGCTCATGGCGGCCATGCGCTTGCCGGGGGGGCAGGCGAAGATCTCCAGGCCCGCCTCCAGCGGGTCCTCGGACTCCACCAGCCGCAACTCGGCCTGACCGCCCTCGAACAGGGCCTGGAAGAGGGCCTGGAAGTGGCCGTTGATGACATCGAAGGCGGCCAGCAGGCGCTCCCGGCCCTCGCTGTTCAGTTCGTCGATGCCCTGGCGGAGGCGAGCGATGGCGGCGGAGAGGTCCGCCTGTTCCGTGCGCAGGGTGTCCAGCCGTTCGGCATACTCCCGCGCCTCTTCCTCGGCCCGCAGGTTCACCGCCCCCAGGGCCTCGCGCTGGCGCTCGAGGTTGTAGAGATGGGCTTCGATCCCGCCGGCCTCCGAGGGGATGGCCACGGCCTCGTCCGCCAGGGACCGCGCAAGGTCTTCCGGCTCGACCCGGGCGGTCTCGCGGATCTGGCCGGCGATCTCGGCCAGGCGCTCGCGGGCGGACTCCAGCCGGGCGTCGAGGCCCGCCCGGCGCTCCCGCACCTCGGAGGCGGCGGCTTCCGCGGTGCGGACCTCACGGGTCGCCTCCGCGCGCTCGGATTCTGCGGCGGCCAGGGCGTCCGAGGTGGCGGACCTGCGGGACTCCGCCTGCCCCAGTTCGGTCAGCAGGGCCTGGAGGCGGTCGGCGTGGGTGGAGGGTTTTTCCCGGGCGGCGTCGAGGGCGGAGACGGCGCCGGCCCGCTCGGCGGCCAGGCGCTCCAGGCGCTGGGCGGCGGCGGCTGCCCGGCGGTTCCAGTCCTCGCGGTCCGCCCGGAGCCTCTCGATCTGGCGGTTGCGACCGTCGCGCTCGCGCACCTCGGCGTCGAGGGCGGCCCGGGCCCGGGCTGCGGCCTCGACGGCCGGACCCGTGAGGGCGCGTGCGGCCTCCAGCCGAGCCCCGGAAACGCCGGCGTCCCCGGTGGCGGCGACCTCGGCTTCGGCGGCGGCGAGCGCCGCTCCGGTCTCCGACATCTCGGCGTCGAAGCGCCGGATCAGGTCGTCCAGGGACTGCCTCTGCGCCTCCCGGCGGGTCGCCTCCCGGTCATGGCGTTCCCGCGCCTGCCGGGCCTGGGCCACGGCCTGCTCGGCGTTTGCAGGCCGCTGCCGGGCCTCGCGCACCTGCGACTGGGCTTCGGAAAGGGTGGCGGCGGCCGCGGACTGGACCTCGCCCGCGGCCTGGGCCTCAGGGCGCAGGTCGGCGAGCAGGCCCTGGAGCTCGGCCAGCCGTCCCCGCTGGGCCATGCGAATGGCGGCGGCCCTCGGGGCGTCCGCCCGCGCGGTGAAGCCGTCCCAGCGCCAGAGGTCGCCTTCCCGAGAGACGAGGCGCACCCCAGGGGCGAGTCCGGCGGCAAGGCGGTCCCCTTCGCTGCGGTCGACCAGGCCCACCAGGGCCAGGCGGGCGGCCAGGGCCCCGGGCGCCTGGACCCGTGCAGCCAGGGGCTCGGCGCCAGGCGGCAGGGTGGCGGCGGGGGACGGGGCCCCCTTCCAGAAGGCGGGCGCCCGGGCGTCGAGCGCGGCGTCGAGGTCATCGCCTAGGGCGGCGGCCAGGGCGGCCTCCAGGCCGCGCTCGGGCGCGATGCTGTCCACGGCGGGCGCGAAGCCTCCTTCGCTGCGGTCCTCAAGGAGACGGGCCAGTCCGCGGGCCTCCGCCTCTGCGGCGTCGAGCCGGGCCCGGACCTCGCGGGCGGCGACCTGGGCGCGGGCCTCGGCCTCCGTCGCCTGGCTCCGGACGGCTTCCGCCGCCTCAAGCCCGGCGCGGGCGGCGGCGAGGTCGGCCTCTGCGGCGGCCAGGGCCTGAGCGGCGGCCTGGGCCTCCGGACCTTCTCCGGCGCCGAGCGCCTCGCGCTCGCGCTGGGCCTGCTCGAGGGCGCGACGGGTCCGGGCCGCCCGGCTCCGGGCTTCCTCGGCGCGGGATTCCGCCGCGCGCTGCTGCGCCGCCTCGGCGGCGGCCTGTGCCGCCAGGGCCTCCACTTCCGCCTGGATGCGGTCGCGCTCGACCTCCGCCCGCCGCAGGTCAGCCTCCAGCTCGGGGCCCCGGGACGGCGCGGCCGCGACCTCAGCCTCCAGGGCGGCGATCTCGCCGGCCAGCCGGGCGAGGGCGGCGTCGGCGTCGGTCGTGAACTGGGCCTCCCGGCCGCGGTCGGCGTCGATGCGGGCGATGTCGGCGGAAAGGCGGCGCACCTCGTCCTCGAGGGCCTCGGCCTCGCGCTCCAGCCGGTCGCGGTCGATGGCCAGCTTGTTGAGCACGGCGGCGGAGATGGTCTCGGCTTCCCGGAGTGGAGGCATGGCCGCCTCGGCCCGGGCGGAGCGGGCGCTGGCGGCCGCAGCGGCGCGCGCGGTGTCCTCGACGCCGCGGGCGGCCTCGGCGGACTCCACGGAAAGTCGCCGCGCGGCCTCTCCCGCCTCGCTCCAGCGCGCATACAGGACGGCGGCCTGGAGGGTCCGGATCTCGCCGGACAGGCGCCGATAGCGCTCGGCGTTGCGCGCCTCCCGGCGGAGCCGGTTCAGGGCGCTGTCGAGTTCCCGTGCGATGTCGTCGAGGCGCGACAGGTTGGCTTCGGCGGCCCTCAGGCGAAGCTCCGCCTCATGCCGCCGGGAGTGGAGGCCCGAGACCCCCGCGGCTTCCTCCAGGATCATCCGCCGGTTCTGCGGCTTGGCCGCGATCAGCTCGGAGATCTGGCCCTGCCGCACCAGGGCCGGCGAGTTGGATCCCGTGGAAGCGTCGGCGAAGAGCAGGTGGACATCGCGGGCCCGGACCTCGCGGCCGTTGATCCGGTAGGTGGAGCCTTCTCCCCGGTCGATCCGGCGGACGACCTCCAGGACCGGACTGTCATTGTAGGCTGCGGGCGCCCGCCGTTCGGCGTTGTCGATGGTCAGGACCACTTCGGCGTGGTTGCGTGAGGTCCGGCCGCCGGACCCGGCGAAGATCACGTCGTCCATGCCGCCGGCCCGCATGGCCTTGGCGGAGTTCGCGCCCATCACCCAGCGCAGGGCTTCCAGCAGGTTGGACTTCCCGCAGCCGTTGGGTCCGACAATCCCC